>JAEZFH010000019.1 GCA_023437885.1 Bacillota bacterium
CTCTACAAGCGCAATGGGCCCTCCGCTGGCAGCTTCCGGCGACACATGACCAATGGCAGGACCCCGGGAAGCCCCTGAAAATCTTCCGTCCGTGATTAAAGCTATGGATTTGGCAAGCTCCGGATCGGAGGAAATCGCTTCTGTTGTGTAGAACATCTCCGGCATTCCGCTTCCCTTCGGTCCTTCATACCGGATCAGCACGGCTTCCTTCGGTTTTATCTCCTTATTTAGAATTGCTGCAATTGCCTCCTCCTCACTGTCAAAGGGTCTGGCCTTCAGTATTGCCCGATGCATCTCCTCCGGAACAGCGGTATGCTTTATTACCGCTCCCTCCGGCGCCAGATTGCCCTTGAGAATCGAAATTGCACCGTTTACACCGATTGCCTTATGGTACGGTCTGATAATCTCTTCCCGGGTGATTCCCAAATTATTCAAGGCCTCATAGCAGCGCTCATAATAACCGGATTCCTTCAGTTCACTCAGGTTTTCTCCCAACGTCTTCCCAGTTACTGTCATTACTTCCAGATGAAGGCTCTCCTTAATCTCCTCCATGATCGCAGGCACTCCACCGGCATAATGGAAATACTGTGCCGGCCAGGTCCCGCTGGGCCGGATATCCAATAGGTAATGTGCTCCCCGGTGAAGCCGGTCGAAGCATTCGCTATCCAGCTCTATTCCGAATTCATGAGCAATCGCAGGCAGGTGCATCAGCGTATTGGTGGAGCCGGAGATCGCAGCATGAACCATAACAGCGTTTTCAAAGGCTTCCTTTGTCACAATATCCCTTGGCTTCATCCCGAGATGTGCCAGCCTTACGGATTGCTCTCCTGCCCGGTATGCATATTCATATAATTCCCTGCTTGTTGCCGGAAGCAAAGCACTTCCCGGCAGCATCAGCCCCAGGGCTTCCGCCATGATCTGCATCGTAGCAGCGGTTCCCATAAAGGAGCAGGCGCCGCAGGAGGGACAGGCATGGTGTTTATAATAAAGGAACTCTTCCCTGGTAATCTCGCCGCGCTGATACCTGGCACTGTAAGTGCCTATCTGCTCCAAGGTCAGCAGATCCGGGCCGGCATCCATCACTCCGCCGGTCATAATCACTGAGGGAATATTCATTCTGCCAATGGCCATCAGATGTGCGGGAACTGCCTTATCACAGCTGGAGATAAACACTCCCGCATCAAAGGGGGTGGCACCCGCATGTATTTCAATCAAATTGGCTATGGCTTCCCTGGACGCAAGGGAATAATTAATTCCATCGTGCCCCTGGGCCATTCCGTCACAAATATCCGTCGCAAAATAACGTGCCGCCTTTCCTTCCTGGCTCTGAACTCCGGCGACGGCCTGTTCCACCAGACCCATTAGATGGACGCTTCCCGGATGACTGTCTCCGAAGGTGCTCTCCACAATAATCTGCGGCTTCTCCAAATCCTCCAGGCTCCAACCCATACCAAGCTTTAACGGGTCCATCTCCGGTGCAATTTTTCTTATTTCCTGACTATTCATTTCCACCTCCATGACAGCGCTCTGCGCCATCTCAAACAGTATCCTGTGAAGATACTTTTGAAGGATGCTGGCATTTTCCGCATCCTTTTTACATTTTCCTATTGCCGCTTCGTGGCATGCTTCTACCATAGAAAAGGCAACAGCCGATATCGCCGTCGCCCTTTCAAAATATCACAATCTTTCGATCCAATTCACTTACATTAACCTCCATTTAGAAGTTTCGGAAAAATTATCGGAAAAGGCTTTCGTATATGACGATATAATTATTTAAGCCTGACTACAGGCTTTGTTAAGGCTTCTTAATGGAAATTAGTATTAACTTCCTGTTCCGCTTTCTCATCCTCCCCGGAAAACAGTTTCTCATAATACTTTCTGTATTCCCGGGTACTGCGGCACCAGGAGGAGTCAAAGCTCATACAATTTTTCACATATCTGTTCCAATCCGGTGTACCATATATGGCTAAAGCCCGGTTCAAGGCCTCCTTCAGGGCCTGTCCGCTCCATTCCCGCATATAAAAGCCATTGGGATAATCCGGATGAAGCTCTCCATCCCACACCGTATCCTTCAGTCCCCCCACCGGATGCACCACCGGCACCGCCCCATAGCGCATGGCATAGAGCTGTCCCAGACCACAGGGTTCATATAAGGAGGGCATTAGATAGATATCCGCTCCCGCATAGATTCTCTTCGCCTTATCCGGGGAATATTGAAAGTCCGCTGCGATGCTCTCAGGATAACCCGTAGTAATACCTCTCAGAATATCCTGATAATAGGAATTCCCCGTACCGAGAAGCATTAATTGGAACTTGCTGAAATCAAAGAAGCTGATCGCCTTCAGCAAAACATCAATTCCCTTGGAATAATCCAGACGGGTGATCATTGCAATCAGCGGCCTGTCGTCCTCCGGCAAGCCATAATGACGTCTCAGCCAGCTCCGGTTTTGCTTCTTAAGCTCGGGATGCTCCCTGTCATAAGGATACTCCAGGTCCCCCGCTGCCCCGGGATCATAACATTGTACCTCGATGCCGTTAAGAATTCCGATCATGGGATGCTTGCGCTGTTGAAGCAAAGGTGTCATTCCACAACCCAGTTCAGGCTTTTGAAGCTCCTCGCAATATCCCGGACTTACCGTCGTAAGCAGGTCCGAATACAGAATCCCGGCTTTCATAAAATTCAGCCATTCCGGCCACCCCAGGGAATACTGCTCCTTCATGGTTAGCTGGCCTGCCAGATAGGCAGCAGGAACATAGCCCTGGTAAGATATATTATGAACGGTATATACTGTCTTAATCTGCGGAAACTCTTTCTTCAGCATCAGCGGCAAAAGGCCTGTATGCCAATCGTTGGCATGAACAATCTCCGGTGGCTCGGGTAGCCTGCGTATTAATTCCTGTACCGCTTTACAGAAGAAATAAAACCTGACACCATCATCCTCATAGCCATAGATATTGTCCCTGTAAAAATACCGGTCACTGGTAATAAAATAAGTTCGTATCCCTTCCGATATCTCTGATTTAACCACGCAGGTATCAAAGCCCTGCTCCATAGCCACCGGATAATCCATCAGGTAGCTCATCCCGGCGGCAATGGATTTATGACAGGGCATAACCCGGCTTATATCATAATCCTCGTATTCATTCAAGCTTTTCGGAAAGCTTCTTCCAACCTCCCCCAATCCTCCTGCACTGGCATAGGGCGATATCTCCGCTGCTACATAAAGCAGCCTTCTCTTATTCATCCTTATCTCCATTCTGCCGAAGTCCTGCGAATTCGGAAGGCGAAAGCTTCGTTTTCCCCCTGGTCAGATACGATATCTGCAAAGTGAATTACCTCCGGTATTACTCATTCGATTGCGGCTTCAGCCTGTCATACAATTCCATATACTTGCCGGCCGGCAGCTCCCAACTATTATTACAGGACATCGCGGCCTTTATCAGCTTTGTGCGCAAGGTTTTTTTATGATATACCTTCAAAGCCCTCTGTATAGTATAGAGCATATCATGCGCATTGTAATTGGTAAAGCTGAATCCGTTTCCCTCAGCCGTAGCTTCATTGTAGGCGCAGACCGTATCCCGCAGGCCGCCGGTTTCCCGGACGATGGGAAGCGTTCCGTAGCGCATGCTGATCAACTGCCCCAGTCCGCAGGGTTCAAAGAGGGAGGGCATCAGGAAGAAATCAGAAGCAGCATAAATTCTCTGTGCTCTGGGCTCGCTATAGGCTATCTTTACCGCTACCTTTCCCGGATACCGCTCTACCGCATTCTTGAATAACTCCTCATATTTTCTGTCACCGCTGCCCAGAATCACAAACTGGATCTCCTCACTCATGATCTCGTCAAAGACACATTCGATCAAAGCCAATCCCTTCTGGTCCGTCAGACGGGAAACCAGTCCGATCATCGGGATCTCCTCATCCACGGTTAGTCCCAGCCGTTTCTGCAGCTCCACCTTATTCTGTTTCTTCTCCTTCAGGGTGGATTTGGTATAGTTCCGGTAGATAAAGGGATCCGTCTTGGGATTAAAGGCTTCATAATCAATGCCGTTGACAATTCCGCTCAAGTCATTCTCCCTTGCCTTCAGCAGACCCTCCAGATGTTCTCCGTAATAAGGATCTTTAATCTCCTGGGCATAGGTTTCACTTACCGTGGTAATCAGATTGGTATAAACCAGTCCGCCCTTCATAAAGCTGGCTGCGCCGAAGAATTCCAGCTTATCCGAGGTAAAGTATTCCTCTCCCAACCCAAACCATTCCTTCATCTCCGATATCCCGTAAATTCCCTGGAATTTGAGATTATGGATGGTGAACACGGTCCGGATATCCCGATACTGCTCCAGCCCCCGGTACTGTGCCTCCAGAAGCACCGGCACCATTCCAGCCTGCCAATCATGACAGTGCAGAATGTCCGGTGTAAAATCCAAATAAGGAATTACATCCAGAACAGCCCGGCAGAAGAAGGCAAAACGCTCCTCATCATCTCCGTAGCCGTAGCAGCTGTCCCGCTTAAAATAAAATTCATTATCAATGAAATAATAGGTAACACCCCGATACTGAGCCTGCTCAATTCCACAATACAGGTTCCGCCAGCCCAGCTTCACATAAATCTGCCCAAGATGCCGTATGGTAATTTCATTCTCCCACAGGATTTCGGTCAGGGTTTTCTTCTCCTCAATTTCCTCCAGCTCTCCCGTTACCTCATCCCTTACAATCTTTTTGGATTTGCCTGCGAATTCATACTTTGGCATAATAACCCTGACATCCGCTCCCAATTGATTCAATGCCGGGGGCAGTCCCCCGATGACATCCGCCAGTCCCCCGGTTTTTGCAAAGGGGCTGGCCTCTGAAGCTACCATAAGAATCTTTTTCATAATCATATCCTTCACCTTTCCAAGCTAAATAACGGCGCCCTTTCGTATCACCACCGGATAACATTCCTGGCCCACCAGATGCTTACCCTTGCGGATAATAACCTCTTTATCCAGAATTACATTCTCCAGCACTGCCTTTTCCTGAATCTCAGCACCTTGCATAACGACACTGTTCTTAATAACCGCTCCTTCCGCAATCTTCACACCGCGGAACAGAACACAGTTTTCCACCTGGCCGTTGATGATGCAGCCATCGGCTACCAGAGAGTTCTCTGCTTTCGCATTGATGCCGTACTTAGCGGGAACCTCATCTCTTACCTTGGTATAGATCAGACCGGAATTGTGGAACAGCTCGTAGAAATTCTCCGGATTAAACAGCTCCAGATTGTGCTTAAAATATGACTTGATGCTGTCAATATTGGCCATATAGCCAGTATAGGGGAAACCGTAAATCTTCAGTTTATTCAGGTTCCGTATCAAAACATCCTTATTGAAATCGAACATTCCCCTGGCCTCGCATTCGGAAATCAGGTACTCGAATAATCGCTTCTCAATAATATACATTTCCATGCACAGCTTGTCGGAGGTGGGATTCGCCGGATTTACTTCCATGTCTATCACTCTGTTATTTTCATCCGTATTGATCACGGTATGCTTTGACAGCGTTTCCTTTCCGGCCTTCTTCATTTCCTTATAAATGACCGTGATATCTGCATTATTCGCTTTATGGAATTCCATTGCTTCATAGTAATTCAGGTTGCATACCATGGAGCTGCCGGACAGAATAACATACTTTTGAGGGCTCTTGCGGATATAGGACATATTACTGTGATAAGCTTCAACATCACCCCGGTACCACCCTCTGTTTTCATGACTTACATAAGGGGGAAGAATGAACAGCCCGCCATTCTTGCGGTCCAGGTCCCATTGCTTGCCGGTATCCAGGTGATCCATCAGAGAATGATAATTGTTCTGAGTAATAATCCCTACATTGATAATACCTGAATTAATCATATTGGATAAAACAAAATCTATAATACGGTATCTTCCTCCAAAAGGCAATGCTGCGACGGACCTTCGCAGAGTAAGCTCCTGAAGGCTGACATTGCTGTCGCCGGTATAAATAATTCCCATCGTGTCTCTCATAAATCCTCCATTCTGCCGTTTTTTACAGCACTTTTATTCTCCTGATAAAAATCCCTTCAAACTACTGCCTGAAAAGACTTATAATTGTCCGCATCGATCATACTTCCCTTCTCCAAGCGGAAGCCTGCGGTAAGAACCAGGTTTTCACCGACTACCGTAATTTCACATTCTCTTTCTCCCGGTGCCGTACCCGTCTCCAGATTCGTGTTGTAACCAATATAGCAGTTGTCTCCAATCACTGTATTCTCGGCAATAATGGCATTCTCTATAACTGTATTCTCTCCGATTTTTACATTGGGCATAAGTATGGAATTGCTGATTCTGCTGCCTCGTCCGACGGTTACACCCGCAAACAGTACGGAATGATATACATCGCCGTAGATAATACCGCCTTCTGTTATAATACAACGCTTCACATTCGCTCCCAAGGCAATAAAATGTGGCGGCTCCACCGGATTTCTTGAGTAAATCTTCCAGCCGGTATCGTATAAATCCAATTCCGGAGCTTCCTCCAGCAGATCCATATTTGCTTCCCAAAGGCTTTGGATTGTCCCCACATCCCTCCAATACCCCTTGAAAGGATAAGCATACATACGCTCTCCCTCCTTCAGCATCTTAGGTATGATATCTTTACCGAAATCGTTATGGGAATCGGGCGTATTCAGATCCTCGATCAGATACTGTCTCAGCTTCTTCCAGCTGAATATGTAAATTCCCATGGAAGCCTTATTGCTGATTGGCTTCTTCGGCTTTTCCACGAATTCATAGATTTTGTCATCCTCTTCCGTGTTCATGATTCCGAACCGGCTGGCGTCCTCCCACGGTACCTCAAGAATAGCTATGGTAACATCCGCCTTCTTCTCCTCATGGTAATTCATCATCGCATTGTAATCCATCTTATAAATCTGGTCACCGGAAAGAATCAGCACATATTCGGGATCATAAGCCTCTATAAATTCGATATTCTGGCAGATTGCATTGGCGGTACCGGTATACCATTCACCGGCTGTCTGCTTCATATAGGGTGGGAGAATTGTGACACCGCCGTTCAGACGGTCCAGATCCCACGGTTGGCCTATCCCGATATAGGAATTTAATTTTAAGGGCTTATACTGGGTCAGAACCCCAATTGTATCAATGCCCGAATTCGTGCAATTGCTGAGCGGAAAATCTATGATCCGATATTTCCCTCCAAATGGAACCGCCGGCTTCGCAATGTTTTTCGTAAGTACTCCCAATCTGCTCCCCTGCCCTCCCGCGAGCAGCATGGCTACACATTTCTTTGTTACCATAACAAGTCCTCCTTTATAAATATTACCTAAGCTTTTTTTCTTGACCTCTTTTGTTGCTTCACCGGTTTATAAAACACAGCTGACAAGGGTGGTATCCTTACTGCTACCGACTGCTCATATCCATGGCAAGGGATTTTCTCAACCTTGACCGTTCTCTGCTCCTCGCAGCCATTACCTCCAAAGCAGGCATCATCAGAATTAAATATTTCCTGATAACTCTTCATCTTAGGTACCCCAACCCGATATTCCATACGTTCCACCGGTGTAAAATTTATCATTACCAGAAGAAAATCCTCAGCGCTCCGGCTCTTTCTTAAGAAGGCCAGCACACTCTGGGTATTATCCTCCGGACAGATCCACTGAAAACCGCTCCAGCCATTGTCATCCTGCCATAGGGCCGGCTGCCCGGTATAAAAATGATTTAATGCTTTTACATAATCCTTCATCTTCTGATGCATCTCATAATCCAGCAGAAGCCAATCCAGCTCTGCATCATAACGCCACTCAATGAACTGCCCGAACTCTCCGCCCATAAAGACCAGTTTCTTGCCCGGGTGGGACATCATATAACCAAACAAAACCCGGAGCCCGGCAAATTTCTGATGGTATTCCCCCGGCATTCTGTTCAGCAGGGAGCGTTTTCCGTGCACCACCTCGTCGTGGGATAGGGGAAGGATATAATTTTCAGAAAATGCATAGGTTAAAGAAAAGGTCAGCAGATTATGGTTCCATTTTCGGTAAACCGGGTCCATGGAAGTATATTTTAAGGTATCGTTCATCCATCCCATATTCCATTTATAGAGAAAGCCCAAGCCTCCGCTGCTGGTGGGCGCAGTAACGAGAGGCCACTGGCTGGAATCCTCCGCAATCATCAGTGTACTCGGATACTGTGAATAAACCACCTCATTCATTCTCTTCAGCAATGCGGCAGCCTCCAGATTCTCATTGCCTCCATACTGGTTCGCAAGCCACTCCTCCCTGCCGAAATCATGATAAAGCATACTGGTAACCGCATCGACCCGAAAACCGTCCACATGATAGTATTCCAGCCAGAAGATGACATTGGAGATCAAAAAGCTCTGGACCTCATGGCGTCCGTAATCAAAAATCATGGTTCCCCACTGTGGATGTTCGCCTCTTCTCGGATCGGAATGCTCGTACAAGGCAGTACCGTCAAACCTTGCAAGTCCATGAGCATCTCTCGGAAAATGTCCCGGCACCCAGTCAAGAATGACACCAATCCCCTTCTGGTGGCAATAATCAACAAAATACATAAAATCCTTCGGTGCTCCGTACCTGCTGGTAACCGCATAATATCCGGTAACCTGATACCCCCAGGAACCATCAAAGGGATGCTCCATGACAGGCATCAGCTCAATATGGGTATAACCCATATCCACCACATAATCCACCAGTTGAACTGCCAGCTCCCGATAGTTTTCGAAGGTTTGGTCCTCCTTCTGCCTCCAGGAACCCGGATGCACCTCATAGATCAGCATGGGCATATCCAGGGGCAGCTTTTTATTCCTGCGCTTGATCCATTCCGCATCCGACCAGGAGAAGCCCTCCAGATCATATACAACAGATGCTGTATTCGGACGAAGCTCACAATAATAACCATAGGGATCGCTTTTGTATAACACCTCTCCGGAATTGGTCCCAATTGCATATTTGTAGAGCTGCCCCGGCTCTATCCCCGGCAGGAACAGCTCCCAGATTCCTGAGGCGCCCCTGCGCTGCATCGGATGCTGCTCCGGATTACATTGGTTAAAATCCCCCACAATGCTGACCCAATCAGCATTCGGAGCCCATACGCTAAAACGGACTCCGGTATAACCGTCCCGTTCCATGCGATGCGCTCCGAGCATATGATAACTCTTATAATTCGTCCCTTCATGAAAAAGATAGATCTGTTCCTCCCTGATCTCTCCCGCTGCGCGTCCTCTTGCCATCTGTCCTCACCTCCCAATATATTACCGCTCAACTCTTGCCCTGTTGTCTGCCCGTATAATCTCAGCAATGAAAATATATGAGGCTGCTTCAGAAATTATGAATCATTTTTTTATTTCTTAAGATAGATACATTAAGCACAAAATACAATTGAAACTACCCTTCAGTAATGGGACATTCCGGTAGTAACTATGGTTACATATATCATGAACTTCGTTCATGATCTCCAGCTCCGATCGTACGATTCAAGCAAGCTTGATCGTACTCACTATGCTTTTATTATATCACAGTTGTCGGAATTTGTAACCATTTTTTTCTCTTATTCTAAATATTTTCAAGCAATTTTGCTATTTGTATAAACATCGTGAACCTTTACAAACAATTTCCCGGATAGCGAAATCCGTTCCCGTCGTATTGATAAATGTTGATATCCTGGGATAATATTCCTATCCATGAAGCTTCCGGTCTTCCCAGCTCCGAAGCACCTGACGGCCTCCCGGTGTGTATTGCAGCTGCGTTATAGTCTATTACGGAAAAAGGTCCGGTCAGATACCGTATCGCAGTCCGCTCATTCCTTCTTATCCATTCCTTTTTTATGGAGTTGCAGGATTCATTCCGGCAATAATCAGGATAACGCTCCAAAGCATTCATAAAAACGTAAATAAATCTTAACACATATCATCTTTACTTATATCTCTTTCCTATATATAATAATGTAATAACAGGAGACTACAGACAGACCAATCCTAACCTCCAATCATCGGAGATTGGGATATGATAAAAGGAGACCCAATATGAAAAAAGCCATGCTACCAATCGGTGCCGCATTAGCGGTTCTTGTTATTGCCATAACTGTGTACTTTATATTCCTTCGAGATAAATCCGAGCAGGTGAATAATCCGGAATCCGTGCTCACCCCTACGCAAATGCCCTCACCCACCATTTCTCCCACAGCAACCCCTGTTCCTGATGGTACTGCACAGGATAATCTGTTATTTCCTGTCTTTGTTAAGGAGGAGGGGCACTCAAAATTCGGTTATATCGATCATAGCGGAGCCTTTGCCATCGAACCGGCCTACGATAGTGCCGATAACTTTACGGAGGGTATTGCAATTGTCACCTCGGACGGCATGTATAAGGCAATTGATTCGAAGGGTGCTGTGATTTACGAAAACAACGGCGAAATCCGCCCTTTCCACAATGGTATGGCAGCCGTCCAAAGAATCACCGGAGACAGCTCACTTTACGGATATATTAATTTAAAAGGCCAGGAGATTATCGCTCCCTCCTATCTCTTTGCCGATGATTTCAACGAGGATGGGCAAGCCTATGTGGCTCTTCCTGACGGAAGCTCCTTTCAGCTGATTGACCGGACCGGCAAGGCACTGGAAAGCTATCAGGTAACCGTAGGCAACGGCTATGTCAGTGATTTCCGGGATGGATATTTGATTTACTATAATTCGGATGCCATGCGCTATGGTGTGAAAAAGGTGGATGGCACCTCTGTATTTGATGCGACATACAGCAGCATCGCTTACCTGGGAAGTAATCTTTTTGCCCTTACGGCTGCTTCCCTTGAGTCCTATGAAACCACCTTCTATCCTGCCGCAATTTTTAACGCCCAGGGAGAACAATTAACCGAATACAGTCTTTACGACCTGCAGCCCTTCCGCGGAGAGTACACCTCTGCTGCCGATGAGACCTCCGTATTCTTCATCGACAAGACCGGCCAGGAGGTCACATCCCTGCCCAGCTATGACGGAGGCGGCAGGCTCACACTCCTCGGTGATATCGTTAAGGCGGAGATCGACGGGGATGTTGCCTATTACCGTCTGGATAACACCGTGCTGTGGAAGACCGATACCACAAGCCACCTCGCCTCCGGCATCTCTGTTAAGGAGCTAAGGTTCAAGCCTCTGAGGTCTGTTATGGTCCGTTATCCCCAGGTTGAGGGTCTGACTGACCCGGCCGTACAGCGCCAGATCAATGAACAGCTGGAGACCCTTTTTACTGAATCAAGGACCAATATTACTGTAGAGGATCATCTGTCCGTAGATGATTCCTTCCAGGCTTCCCTTACAAATCATCTGCTTGCCATTCAGATGAACGGTTATGATTATTATTCCGGCGCAGCCCATGGCATGCCCCTCCGGGAATATTATTACATTGATACCGCAACCGGTACTTTCTACAATTTAAAGGATTTATTCCTGAAAGGCAGTAACTACAAATCAAAGATTGACGAAATGATCCGCACCAAGCTGGAGGAAGCCTCCGAAGACAGCATGTATTTTGCGGACAGTTTTACCGGAATAACCGATGCACAGCATTTTTACCTGACCGAGAACAGCTTGGTAATATATTTCTATCCCTATGATATCGCTGCTTATGCCGCAGGATTCCCGGAGTTTGAGATCCCCTTTGAAGACCTGGCAGACGATCTTAATACGGACGGAGCTTTCTGGAAAGCGTTCCACTAATAAGTAACCCCCAACGCCATTATCATTCTTTTTCATATTTCTTAAAATAAATTCCGCCCGGCCAGCCTGGATACGAGAAATCGTAATAAGACTGATCGGGCGGAATTTATTTTTCATCTTTCTAATGCAGTACGAGCTTATCCAGAATATCATTCAGATAAGCGATAGTAATTCCGTAGTTTGTCATCGGCACTTTTTGGGATTTTGCCTGTTCAACACGGTTTAAGACGTATTTACGGTTAAACATGCAGGACCCGCATTGGATGATCAAATCGTAAGAAGCAAGATCCTTAGGAAAGTCATTTCCGCTGATATTCACAATGGTTAATCCATCTCCCGCCTTTTTCCGCAGCATCCGGGGCAGCTTCTCCCTGCCGATGTCCTCTTCCAGAGGAACATGGGTACAGGCCTCCGCAATCAATACTCTTGAATTTTCAGTCAGCTCATCCAGCGCCTTAGCACTTTCTACAAAATAGTCAATGTCCCCTTTATGGCTTGCAAACAGCACCGAGAAGGAGGTAAGGAGGCTCTCTCCGGGTTTTTTATCATATACTGTCCGGAATACCTGGGAGTCTGTGATAATTAATTTGGGCGGCCGGGATAAGCTTTCCAAGGCTTGCTCCAGCTTATCCGCAGTACTGCTTAATACGATACATTTCTTATCCAGCAGCTCCCGCAGGGTCTGAACCTGGGGAAGGATCAGACGTCCCTTCGGTGCCTGGATATCCTGGGGCATAACCAGAAGTACCGTATCGCCCTCTCCTACCAGATCACCGGTAATACTCTTTGCTTCAAAATCCTCCGGCAGCTTGCGAATGATCTCTTCTCTGATCTTCTCAATCCCAAGCTTCGATATGGCGCTTATTTTAACCGGCTCCTCTCCCCGGGCTTCAACTATTTTATTCCTGATTTTGTCGGTATTGCTGATCCGGTCAATCTTATTGATAACCATAATAACTGCTGCCCTGTGTTCTTTGAAGGCTTTTGCCCACTCCAATTCCTGGGCAATATCCTCCTCACTGCACACAATCAGGGCTACATCGGTCTTCTCCATGGCAAGCCGGGTCTTCTCCACCCTCATCTGCCCCAGATAGCCGCTGTCATCAAAACCGGCGGTATCAATAAGAACACACGGACCGATCCCATGGATTTCAATACTTTTATAGACCGGGTCCGTGGTGGTTCCTGCCACATCAGATACCAGTGCCGCATTCTGCCCTGTAAGGGCATTGATTAGGGTAGACTTACCGCTGTTTCTTTTTCCGAAGATACCGATATGAAGCTGATTTGCCCTTGGGGTATCGTTTAAACTCATATGCTTCCTCCTCCGCCGCAGCTCTCCTGCGATCCATTGAATGATTCGTTTCAATTTCCTAAAATCTGAAATCCCGGCTGCCCTCCGCAATCTTATGCAGATTGTCCTTTGCCAGACGCAGTACCTTTTCATTCGGGATATGCTCCAGTTCCCGGTCAATTAACGCTTCACCCTTTGCCTTTGTGTCCTGGGAGGCGTAATCCTCCAGATACTCCTTCAGCGTCATCAGCGCATTGGGCTGGCAGCAATTAGCAATCTGTCCGGATTTCACCAGACTCATAAAACGGTCCCCTGTCCTGCCCTCCCGGTAGCAGGCGGTGCAAAAGCTTGGGATATGTCCAAGGGACAGAAGCCAGTTCACAATTTCATCCAGGGTTCTTGTATCCTCTACATCAAACTGTGCAGAGCTCTCCTCCTCCGGCTCCGGTGTACCGTAACCGCCGACACTGGTCTTGGAACCTCCGCTGATCTGGGATACGCCTAGCTTAAGTACCTTCTCACGGCTTTTTTGGGATTCCCGGGTTGAGACTATAATTCCGGTATAAGGTACTGCAATCCGGAGAATCGCTACGATTTTCTCAAATATTTCATCGGAAATGGCATCCTTGAAGCTGGAAGCATCAATATCATCCGCCGGACGGATTCTTGGAACGCTGATGGTATGAGGACCCACTCCCAGGGCTGCCTCCAGATGCTCCGCATGCATCAGGATCCCGGCAAAATCATACCGATACATATTCAGACCGTAGAGAACTCCCAGGCCCACATCATCAATCCCCGCCTCCATGGCACGGTCCATCGCTTCGGTATGGTAGGCATAATTATGCTTGGGTCCCGTGGGATGAAGCTTCTCATAATTTTCTTTGTGATAGGTCTCCTGGAACAGGATATAGGTTCCGATGCCCGCCTCCTTCAGCTTACGGTAATCCTCAACGCTCGTTGCAGCGATGTTGACATTCACTCTGCGGATGGCGCCGTTCTTATGATGAATGGAATATATCGTACGGATGCTCTCCAGTATATAATCCAGCGGATTATTTACCGGGTCCTCTCCCGCTTCCAGGGCCAGCCGCTTATGCCCCATATCCTGCAGGGCGACTACCTCCCGCCGGATTTCCTCCTGTGTAAGCTTCTTACGGGGAATATGCTTATTTACATAGTGATACGGACAGTAGACACAGCCGTTGACACAATAATTGGACAGATAGAGAGGAGCAAACATGACGATACGGTTACCGTAGAATTTTTCTTTAATCTTAACCGCCAGATCATACATACGGCTGATCTGGTCTTCCTGCTCACACTCCAGAAGGACACTGGCCTCACGGTGGGTTATTCCCTTCAGCTCCCCGGCCTTCGCCAAAATAGCATCGATCAGCTCCCGGTTGTTCCTGTTCTCTCTTGCGTATTCCAGAGTAGCAAGAATTTCCCCATGATTGATAAATTCCTCCGCTTTTTTAGAACTTATATCATATTTTGCTAAAGTATACATACATCCAGCTCCTTTTCCTTATAATCACCACGGTCCACCACTAATTCATAGCCGATCTTCTTCATTCGGCGGTCAAGACAGAAACGACATTCTGCCGCTTCATCCCCGGTACAGATTTTGTTATCGTACAGCTCGTAATTCTTGCGCACCGAGGTTGGGGAAAGATTTGGCATAACCACATTGGCACCGGACAGGATGCCCTCTTCCCTGCCGTTCGGATGGATGGTCCCCAATGCTGTAGTTGCAGGAAGCAGTGAATTTGGCAGCATCAGCCTCAAAATACTGATTAAAATCAGGGTTAGCTCCATGGAGCCCTTCTCTTCCCGTGCAAAGGGTGTCTCATGATGGGGCAAAAAGGGCCCTATACCGACCATCTGCGGTGCAAGCTCTTTAAGAAAGAACAAGTCGTCAACAATATGCTCCAGCTTCTGACCGGGTGAGCCAACCATAAAGCCCGCTCCCACCTGGTACCCGATCTTCTTTAGATCCAGCAGGCACTGTTTTCGGTTATTCAGGCTCAAATTCGCCGGATGAAGCTTCCCATAATGCTCCTCATTCGCGGTTTCATGCCGGAGAAGGTATCGGTCGGCACCTGCTTGATAGTATTTCAGATAACTATCATAGCTTTTTTCACCAATCGAAAGCGTCAGGGCACATTCCGGGAAGCTCTCCTTAATCCTGCGAATTATCTCCACAATGTCCTCATC
>JAEZFH010000047.1 GCA_023437885.1 Bacillota bacterium
GGAAATATCCGTTCGCCCCCCAGGACAATGCCATCCATACGGCACTATGGCTGATGCCCATGGCAATATTGGCAAGTCCGGAGCAAAGCAGCCCGAGAAATATCATCCGCTTCGGATTGACCCGGTCACCGAGATACCCATTGATCATTTGTCCTATTCCGTAAGCAAAGAAATAAGCCATACTGATAAAGCCTGCCTGGGATGCTGTCAGGATACGCTCCGAGATGATCTGAGCCATGGCGGAAGAATAATTCAGCCTTCCAATATACGATACACAGTATACCAGCCAGCATAACAGGAATAATCTTCTGACATACTTTCTGTCCCTGACTTTACATAAAACCTTTTCCTTTTTCATGTTACTCCTTCATTTCCACCGTTCTCTAGCCCTTCACCGCCCCGTTGGTCAAGCCTCCGATAATCTTTTTCTGCATGAATACATAAAACACCATGATCGGCAGCATGGATAGAAGAAAAGCCGCAAAAATCATCGGATAATTAATGGCATGTGTCATCTTAAAATTATATTGGAACAGGGTAAGCGTCCAATAATCCGGTGACTTATTCAAGGTCAGCAGCGGAAGCAGGAAATCATTCCAGAACCAAAGCCCGTTTTTGATCAATACCGTAGCCGTCATCGGGCTTAGCAGGGGGAAAATGATATTAGCATAAATCTTCCGGGTTGCCGCACCGTCAATATAGGCCGCTTCTTCCAATTCCGCCGGGATGCCCTGTATAAAGGCTACATAAAGGAATACTCCTTCACAAATCGCACTTGATATGTAAACTATGATCAGCCCGGGTATATTCAGCATCTCCATCACCGACATAACCTTAACCAATGGCAGCATTTTTACCGTAAATGGTACAAAAATTCCTGCCAGTAAAAAGAAATAGAGATATTTGTAATATCTTTTTTCCTTCATGCTTCTGGCAATTGCATAAGAGACCATCGGTATAACGGCGATTGTTCCAAGGGAAGCGAACACCGTAATTGCCAGCGTATTTAAGACCGTCCTCGGATAGCCGGAATCCGTTACAATCGCAAAAAAATTATCAAAATTAAGACGCTCCGGCAATGCAAAAAAGTTCCGGCTCAATTCCTGGGGTGTCTTCATTGAGGTTATTACCGTTAAATAAATCGGGTATGCAATCATAATAACACCAATGATCAGGAAGAGATACAATGCCGTTCTTTTTAATTTATTACTCATCCCTCTTCCTCCTAGTATACGCTCTTTTTATTGCTGAAAGCAATCTGTACAAATGAAATAGAACAAATAATTACGGTTACAACCACCGCTTCTGCGATACCCAGGGAGAAATTGACCTCCTTAAAGCCATGATTATAGATCAGCAATGCGGCACTCTCCGTTGCACCGCCGGGTCCCCCGTTGGTCAGCGCAACAATATAATCATATATAGTCAAACCATCCTTAATCACCAATACCATGACTACGGTAAGTACGGGAAGTAGGAAGGGAAAGGTAATGCATTTGAATACCTCCCACCTTCTGGCACCATCCAGGGAGGCTGATTCCACCAGCTCCTGCGGAACATTCTGTAAGCCTGCCATTAACAACACCGTGGGAATCGCAATTCCCTGCCATACATTGGTAATCAGAACCGCATAGATTGCTGTTTTAGAACTGGACAGCAGACTCCTGCTCATCCACTCAATATGCAGCAGTTGTCCTATCTGAGGAAGAACCTGGAAGAATACCTCGTTGAAAATAAGACCCACTGTCAGCATACTGACAACCGCCGGAAAAAAGTACGCTCCCCGAAAAAAGCCCTTTGCTTTGATTTTACTGTTTAAGATAAGCGCCATGATCAGGCTGAGACCTACAATACTTATTACTAACAGAACAGTGTATTTGAAGTTAAACCAAATCGCATTCTGGAAGCGGCTGCTAAGCAGCACCCTGGCATAATTTTTGATTCCAATAAACCGATAATTGCTGGTCAATCCGTTCCAGTCGGTCAGGCTGTAATAGATTCCTGCCCCCACCGGGTAGATAAAAAAGAGAATATATAATACCGTTGCCGGAACAGAAAAAGCAAACATGGTAATATTTCTTTCTGTTATCCTTTTCCTTTTCTTCATGTGTCCTTCTACCTTTCTAAAAAATGGCTACTGTAAGCACTTCATTACAATAGCCATTTTATTAACATATGACATGTGGCCTGCCGCTTTTTGGGTGTTTATGGCAAGCAGCCCGGCTTGCCCAATCTCTCCAGCTTCTATCTGCTGTTATTGGGCTGCATATTTTTCTTTACAAATTCGATCCGTCTCCTTCAGGAAATTGTCCGTATTCTTATCCGAGATAAGCTGCTGTACATATACGGACCATTCGGAACGCCATCCTGACGGCCAGAAATTAACCATGGTTAAGAAGGTATTTCCGCTGTCGATGACTTCCTTGATGCCCTTTAACGGTTCAATGCTATAATTTACACCTTCGATTACCGGAGGGGTTCCTTCTTCATCCGCTACCATCTGATAGATCTCCGGTCTTGATAAGAACTCGATGAATGCTTTTGCCTCCTTCTGATGAGGGGTTTTACTGGATACGCCATAAGCAATATCCACATTGATGGGAACCTTATAATCATCGCTTACCGGACTCGGATAGGGGATTAAGGTGAAATCCAGATCAGGGTTGTTTTGCTGGATTACAGTGTATTTGGCTGTGATTGCGATAAACATAGGGTTCTTCCCGTTGGCAAAATCAGCAACGCACTGCTCAATACCATAGGACAGGGTATCTCCTGCATATTCCCTTGTTTTAAGCAATGCCTGCGCAAGCTCCTTAAAATAGGGCTTGTCTGCATCGCTAAAGGAAGCTTCCGTCGTCCCTACGGTCTCGGTGTCCGTAAATACGTCATTTTTAATTATTCCGACTACTCTTTCCCCCTCCTGTGCCAGATAGCCCGGATCCTTATCTACAAAGGTAAAGGGTGTAATCCCTTTTGCCTGAAAGGCTTCGCATACCGCCATCAGTTCACTCCAGGTAGACGGAAGTTCAAGCCCGGCTTCCTCAAACATGGTTTTATTACAATAGATTCCGAAGGAGTTCAAAGCAAACGGCATTGCATAGATCTTACCGTTCCAGGTAGAAAACTTCAGCGCGCTGTCCGCTGCCCTGTGCAGCCATTCTTCATTTGTCAGCTCCGTATATACACCGTCATCCATCATCGTGTGGTATGCGGTCTCCGCCGGATATACCGACATGATATCCGGAACATCCCCGGTGGACACTCTGGTGAATAATACCGTCTCCGCATCCGCAGGAGCGGTTTGCTTTATCACCACATTGGGGTACTCCGCTTCAAATTTTTCAATTACTTTGTTAAATACCGCTTCCCCTTCAACCTTGCAATTGAAAAATTCCAGCTCCACTTTACCGTCAGCTGAAGCCTCCTTGCCATTCCCCTCATTGGAATTGGCAGCTCCCCCCGCATCCTTACTGCTTTGCTCCGCGGTCTGACCAGCCAGACCACAGCCGGCCAGGGTCAGTGCCATCAGTGTGATTACCAGTACAATACCCAATACCTTTTTCATAAGCAACCTCCTTAAAATTGTTCATGTTTTTACTGCGTATGTCCATTATAGGGGATTCTTTCTTGATATGCTTGCCATATCTTCTGATTTTGTTGCCATTTTTTCTGAACTGCCAAAGTATACTCTGATTCCCGGATTTTCTATGATATAATAAAAGCGGAATGAGGAATTGCAAGCTTGCTTGCGAATTCCGATTGGAGCAACAAGATCATGAACACGTCTTATGTTCATGATATAATGAAAGCGGAACAAAACACAAAAGAAAGGACACCGCCATGATAAAGAAATCAGATTTTCAGCTTTCTCCGCCCAGGATGAACAAGCAGTTAAAATTGATGCTGATGTTGGAAACCATCGTACTCCTGGGTGCTTACATCATTATTACAGGGATCTACCAAAATCTCGAACGGCAGAAAACTGAGGAAGCCATAAGGCAGTTAAACGATACCCTGATAACTAACATCGAATATACCGCCAATGCTCTGGATACTCTGACCAAATCTGTGATCAGCAGTGAAGCCTATGAGGTGTCCCCCTCCCTTTGGAGCTATTTAAAATCCCGTGTCCGGCAAAAAGAGAATCCGGGAATGGTGGATGCATTGTTCATTGAAAAATATTATCAGCTCACCATCTTATTTCCCCAGCTGAACTGCCTTTTCCTGTTTCGTCCGGAGGGGGATCTGATGAGCTACAAATACAATGACCAGAAATACCATATGCTGAAGGAACTGCCCCAAAATGACTGGGTCACCGCCCTGAAGGACAGCCGGGGTGCCCTGTCCTTTATTACCCAAAAAGAAGCGGAGGACCTGGGATACCGGGTAAATAACCGGCTATTGTTTGCAGGACGGGTTTTGAATAATATCAGTGCCTCCAAACCGGTGGCCATTATCCTGGCCGGAATTAACATCTCCGATCTCCAGTATGACTTTAAATACAATAAATTATTTGACTCCCAGCAGTTTGCCTGCTTTGATGCCAACAAAAAGCTCCTGTTTGCTTCTGATGGGCTTGAGGCTATTACCTGGGCTAAGATACAATCCCCTGAAGCCGGGGATCCGTATGCATATTCCCTGGCTGCCAATGACAATCAGACCCTGTACAGCGTCATTGCAACGGATAAAAAGGAGATCACACAGTTTTCCTCCTTCCTGCGCCCTGTTTTTCTGATGATCATTCTGGTTATTTTCCTGTCCAATCTCCTGCTGGACTGGATGATAACCAAGAGAGTCATAAAATCCTACGGTGAAATGACGGAGCAGGTATACCAAAAAAGCCTCACGGAAAAGGATCTGAATTTGCAGATGCTGCGTTCTCAGATCAATCCCCACTTTTTATATAACACCCTGGACCGGATGCGGATGTCCTCTCTCAATGCCAACTATCCGCATCTGGCAACCATGTGCGAGCTGCTGGCAAAGATCCTCCGCTTCGGCGTCTCCGAGACCAATAAGCTGGTAACTGTGGAAGAGGAAAATGCCCATTTGGAGGAATACATCCGTTTAATCAAGCTAAGCTACACCAATGTGTCCATCAGCACCAACCTGGATCCCGGGATTCTATCCTGCCGGATGCTTAAGCTGCTGCTTCAGCCCTTGGTTGAAAACAGCATTAACCATGGTATTATTGATGATGCCTCCAATGGTTCCATTCAGATCTGGGGCTATGAAAAAGACAGGAAATTGATTTTCACCGTTTCCGACAACGGAAACGGTATGGATGAAGAACACCTGGCTCTGCTGCGGGATTATCTGGAGGATAAGAATACCGCCTTTCACAGCATCGGCTTAAAGAATATAAAGAAAAGAATTCAGCTTTATTACGGAAAAGAGTATGATTTATCCATTGACAGCCGGCTTCACCGGGGTACCACCGTTACAATTAAAATCCCAGCCATAAAGGAGTAATTAGTTTGAACAAAAGGGTGAGAGGAAATGCATATGACAAGCAACTATATTTTAATCGTAGATGATGATCCGGATATTTTGGAAGGCCTTACCCACGCGGTGGAGAAGGAATTTGAAAACAAGCTGAATGTTCTAAGCTGCAGGAACGGAGCCATCGCAGCCGACATCTTAAGATGCAATACCATCGATATCCTGATTACCGACATCAAGATGCCGGTGATGAGCGGAATTGAGCTGCTGGACTTTATCAAGCAGCATCATATCGCCTGTAAGAGTGTTGTCTTAAGCAGCTATGACGATTTTAACCTGGCAAGGGATGTCCTTCGCCTGGGTGCGGCTGATTATCTTTTGAAGCCCGTTGATTTTCCGGTGCTGTACCAGCTTTTATACCGGTTGTTAGCCCAGGTCATGTCAGAGCAGAGCAGCTCTGCCGGACGCAATTATCCCATTAATATGCAGCAATTGCTGGAGTCCTACCTGCAAAAGCCGACACAAAAGACAGCACATATGCTTGCTTTTGAAGAAAAGTATTCCCTGGCTCCCGGTTCTGCCTGTATCGTCGGCTGCATTAAGCTGGATGCAGTTTATTCCGGAAAGCTATTTCAGCTTCAGGAAGGTCTGCGCGAGGACCTTTACCACTGCCTGAACCGCTCCCACATCCAGTACCGTAATATCATTACCGGGGAAATGGCCTCCTGCTTCGTATTTATGCTGTTTCCTGATACGGACATAAGCCGCTGCCTGGACGCCCTCCTTTCCTATGGGGAGCATCTGACTGACCAAGGTTATAAATTTAAGTTCAGCAGGCAATATGTTACCCTGCAGCAGTGCTCCGATGCGTTCCGGGATTGTCTCACCTGGTTTGAATTCGGCTATTATGACCTCCCTTACAACCGTGCTTATGAAGGCTATACTGCTGAGGATCTCACCGCATTCATTCAGCAGGCAACGAATTCCCTGGCGGTTTATGATATGAAGCATACTCTGCACTATCTCCGCCTTTTTTTTGCTGTCAGCAACCATCAGAAGCCGCCGGTGAAAGAGACGAAAAAAGCACTGAATAACTCCATTTATGCACTGATCCGGCTGAACTCAAAATATATCGAGCCGGTCAGCGGACTCAAATTCAGCGAATATGATCTGTTTGGCCAAATCGAGAACGCCCCTTCCTTGTCGCTTCTGGAGAAGGAATTATACTGTTCCCTGAATTATCTGGTTGACCTGGTACTGCACTCCCTGCCGTCTAAGGAGGATTGCATCATCGAAAAGGCAAAGACCTACATCGAAGAAAATTACAATGAATGTATCAGCCTGGATGATGTCGCTGCTCATGTTTACATGAACAAAAGTTATTTTTCCTCCGTTTTCAAAAGCAAGGCCGGCCTCACCTACCGTGATTTTCTGCGTAATTGCCGGATTGAAAAATCCATTCGCCTTATCGCGGACAGTGATATGAAAATCTACGAGATTGCCCAGGCGGTGGGTTATAATGATTCTGCACATTTTATCCGCGCCTTTAAGGAGGTAACCGGCAAGAGTCCCGGCGACTATAAGGTCTCCCCATAGATAGCCGCGTTCTCAAAGTAATAGATCATAACGGGCATGCTTTATTACCGGTGTTTTACCATACGTCAGATTTGATTTTCCTTCTCTATCCGCCCCTTTTTCGCAAATATTAATATCATGCCAAGGACACTCACCAGACCTTCTGTCGTTACAAATGCCAGCCACACTCCCGTCATTCCCCAGATCCGGCTTAGCAGGAACACCATGGGGACAAGAACCGCACACCCCCGTGCCACAGATACAATAAAGGCATTCATCGCATTCTCGGCAGCACTCAGATACATACATACAATAATGTTGATTCCGGCAAAGAAAAACCCGACGAAGTAAATCCTCAGCCCCTCCTTGGCAAGAATAGCAATTGCGGTATTCTGCTCGCTGTTGAATACATTAATCATTTGATCCGAACAGAAAAATACAGCAAAATAGATTGCCGAGGCTATTGCCAGGGAGGTAAGCACCGCATAGCGAAGCAATTTTTTGATAATAAGACCATTTCCCGAACCATAGGCTTTGCTGACCAGCGGCTGTATCCCCTGGGCAATTCCGGTGAAAACCGAGATTCCTACCAGCGCTATGTTGGCGACAATTCCGTAGGAGGCAACACCCAGGTTCCCCTCCAGCTTCAGGATAATAAGATTAAAGGTAATTAAAACAATCGCCGAAGATATCTCGGTAATAAATGCAGCCAGGCCCAAGCCCAGGATATCCCGGACCGCTTCTCCCCGAATTCTGCTGCTCACCCACCGGAGACTGCTTTTTCCCCGCAGGAAGTGGAGCGATAAAATCCCAAGGCTGATAACGGGTGCCAGACCGGTAGCAAAGGCCGCACCAAACATCCCCATTTCCAACGGAAACATAAACACATAGTCCAAAATAATATTGGAGATACTTCCTGTCAGCATTGCGATCATCGATAGCTTCGGGTTATTGTCATTTCTTACGAATGCCAGCACAATATTATTCAGGATAAAAAACGGCGCAAAGCAGAGTATTGTGCTTAAATATGACTTCGTCAGAGGCAGTGTAGCTGCGTCCGCTCCCAATAAGGCAGCCAGGGGTTCGGAACCAACGATTCCTGTGATTGCGAACAGCGCCCCGATCAGAATTCCCAGCTTTAAGCCGGTGGTAAAAACGGTATTCATCCGTTTACCCTCATTCTGGAATTTTAATATACTGTACCGGGTGGCACCTCCGATCCCGAGCATCAGTCCGGCTC
>JAEZFH010000075.1 GCA_023437885.1 Bacillota bacterium
AGATGATGCTGAGTCCAAGGCTTCTTATTATGGACGAACCGGATGTGTTTTTGGATTTTAAACATCTGAATGCGTTAAGAAATCTAATCAATGCCCACAAAGGAACGCTTCTTATTATCACGCATAACCGGTACCTGCTAAACCATTGCTTTAACAAGATACTTCACATGGAAAATAAGGATGTTCAGGAGTTTGATGGAACCTATTCCGAATATAATTATGAACTTCTTGCTATGAAGATTGATTTAGAGGAAGCAGCAGCTGCAGACCAGGCAGAGATTGACCGTCAGAGTAAGATATTGGAGAAATCCAGAGACAGAGCATCGGAAATAGACAACGCATCCCTTGGAAGAGCCGTACATGCAAGACAGACCTTGGTGAATCGGCTGAAAGCGAGAAAAACAAAGGCTCCTTTCGTGGATATCAAGCAGCCGGAGATTTATTTTGGACTGGAAAACGAAGTGACAGATGAAAATATTCTGGAATTGACGGATTACAGCGTTGCGTTTGATGAGCAGCTTTTAGAACATGTGAATCTTGAAATGAAGCCTGCAGAGCATATAGCGATTGTGGGGAATAATGGAACTGGAAAAACAACAATGCTACGTGAAATCTTTGAAAATAAGAAAGGCATGATCAGGATCAGTGAAGATGCAGAGGTTAGCATGTTTTCCCAGATTACGGGATCATTATATGACGACGCGAAAACATTGCATGAAATCTTTGAGGAAAAGGGATTTGGTACAAAAAATGATATAGAGGACTATTTGAAAAAATATGGTTTTGAAGGACATACGCTTGGCCAGAAGGTGAGTGAATTATCTGGCGGAGAAAAAGATTTGTTTCAATTGGCGGTGCTCTCATTAAAAAAGGCCAACTTCCTGCTGTTGGATGAACCGACGGGGCATTTGGATGTTTATGCGCAGATTGCATTGGAACAGGCCATTTCAGAGTACAAAGGTGCAATTCTTATGGTGTCCCATGATTATTATACGGTGGCCAATTGCATGGATTATGTATTTTTGGTAGAAAACAATACTGTGAGAAGAATGAGTATCCGTAAATTTCGACAGATGATTTATGCCAACCATTTCGACAAGGATTATCTACTGCTGGAGCAAAAGAAAAAAGAGACGGAAACCAGAATTCAGCAGCTGCTTCGAACAAATGAATTTGAAAAGGCAAAAGTTCTGATGGAGTCATTAGAAGAAAGTATTAAAAAAATGAAAATATCAATGACATAATTCAGGAGTGAGCTATGGATTATAAAGTATGTGCATATTGGGATAATGAGTACCAAGTCTTATGTGTATAAATGAAGGATGCGATTACGTAAAGCAAAAGATTGGATGGTGCATTTTGGAGATAAAAAGTATTTGCGAAAACAAAAAGCAGTTCCTGGATTTACTCTTGTTAGCTGATGAACAGGAATCCATGATAGACAAATATTTAGAGCGAGGGGATCTTTTTGCCTTATATGATAGCGACTTGAAAAGCGTGTGTGTAGTTACACGGGAAAGTGATGATGTATGTGAGCTAAAAAACATAGCCACTTATGAAAAATGGCATGGTAACGGGTATGGCAGCAAACTTTTGCATTACATTTTTTTACATTACAAAGGCAAGTACATGACTATGATTGTGGGAACAGGTGACAGCCCATGGATATTACGGTTTTACGAAAAAAACGGTTTTATGGTTTCGCATAGGATTAAGGATTTTTTTATAGACAATTATGACCACCCAATGTTTGATAACGGTATTCAATTAGTGGATATGATTTATTTGAGTAAGGATTTATAGCTTAGTCAACATTCTTACCCAAAGGAGCAGAAACGCATTATCGAAGAAAGTATATAAGGTGTGAAGCTTCCAAAAACATATCTAGGGATGACAAAACATCGTGTTTTAAGACATGACTTTTGGTTTATGTTGTTGTACTATACTCCTTGGAAGGAGGTCGGTTTATGAACTGGATCCAGAGTCTTTCTATGGCGGTTAATTATATCGAAAAACACTTAACTGACGAAATATGCCTGGATGAAATAGCGAGCCAAGCATATTCCTCGAGCTCACATTTTCAACTTATTTTTCATGTAGTGATGGGAATTACCGTCGGCGAGTATATCCGCAATAGACGACTAAGTTTAGCAGCACAAGATTTGCTGCAGCCAGACAGTAGAATTATTGATGTGGCTATGCTGTATCAGTATGATACACAAGAAAGCTTTTCCAAGGCGTTTACGCGGTTTCACGGTATACCGCCATCGAAAGTGCAGCGGGGACAAGTCAAGCTGTTTCAACCGTTAACGATTAACGTTACCATTCAAGGAGGATTTGCTATGTCACGTAAACTGATTGACGAGTTTTATTGGAACGACATTGAGGGGCAAAAGGACGAGATACTGACGGATGCCGAGAAATACAACAGGATTGTTAGCTGGGCGGCTAAAGCAAGAGGGCAGAATCCGGGTGTTTTTGATGCGTTGACCGAATGGGTGCTGGACGATTCACAGTGGGGTGATGATAAACTCGCCGAAAATGAACAAATTCTGATATATGGCGTGTTTGCGCGGTTCAAAGAACAGAATGCGCAGCTTCGGGCGTACTTGTCAGAATTAGAGCCGTCAGGCGTGGTTAATGCAGCGGTGTTCAAGGCGTTAGATCGTTTTGATGATGAGTTGTCGGGGGTGGTTCATGATGAGCGGTTGCAGGAAGCCGTAGCCAAGGTATTTGCTGACTTTTCTGTCATGCGGGAGGGCAGTATACGAGAGCAAATTGCAGGAAATAAGACAGGCCCTGCAGGTACCAATAGTGTTGATTTATTTGGATATATCAATTACTTGAAGGACAGTGACGCAGGAGTGCAGTGGGCGCTGTTTATGCCGGATGTGGCCCGGAGGCAGCAAAAGGGCTTCAAAGTGGACAGCTTTGAATACAAGAAAATATCTGCCATGCGATTTATCGGGCAGGAAGGCGATGACTTAGAAAATGTGGAGGTTCGCAGGAAACTTTTCCGGATTTTGGATGCCATGGAGGAGCATAAATCCGGCATTGAATATGATGTTTTGTTTATGCACCATTACGGACTATGCGTGGATGTTGGCCCGTGGCATGGTGTCTGGGGGAGGTTTATGAGCGCGGATGCCCCTGTACCGAAAGGATTTCTCTATTTCGACTTCGTGCCCCATAGCGATGGTAAGGCGGGCCCGCCGTTCTGTTCCCAGTTTGCATATGTCACCTTCTCCGGCGATATCGACGCTATGCACGAACGCGAGGGCTATGACAGCGATGCAATGTACGATGTCACCAGAAACATTATGCTTGGCCAAGGCGTACATATTCCGTACCCAGATAAATATTGGACTGCTGAGGTTTTTCTTGATGGATGCGACAAATACAGCACCGCATATATGTTTAGCGCACAACTGTAGGGGGGCGTATGCTTACGAAAGGCAAACCTTAAAACAACCCCTTTATGATTCTATGTTTTTCCTGATACTAACCGGGCGGCATATCAGTCAAATAAGTTAACCTCTGAACAGATAGAGCTTGAGACACTTTATTTTATCAAGCAAACGGTTAATGGGTAGATTATGTTGTTATAATATGACCATGGAATGGTAGCTTTATATAAGTCTATGCTTTCGACCGGTACATGAATGGATTCAACGGCAGAATACGTAAAGCTTGTCGCCGTGGGTGGCTTAAGAGCAAATATATTCCATTCCACCTGGGTATGGGTTATGTCGGCTGAAATAAGATAACCTTTATATTCTTTTAAATCAGGTCCGAACGTTAATTTTTTCAAATTATAGCAAAGACTAAACGCGGAAATGCTCGAGTATTGCAGCGACGTAAAGCAAACCTCCTCAATGGAGACACACTCTAAGAGGGCTCCGTACCCTAATAATTTAATATTATCAGAAGCGTCAAGATTAATCAGGTTTTTCAGGTTTTCGCAACGTCGCAGGGAATAATCCTCCAGTGCCTCAAGCTGCTTACGGACATACAATCTTAATAATGCATTGCTGCCGAAAAAGGATGCTATACCCAATACTTGCACAGCCTGTGGAACTTCATATTCAATGGCATTTCTTGCCGGTGGATAGGCTATTAACCGAGTCATGCTACTATTAAACAATACCCCGTTGTCCGATATAAGGCTTGTATTTCCAGCTTCAACATTGATCCATTCAAGATGGGTGATGGCTGTCAGTGCATAATTGCCAATATGCGCTATTTCTTTTGGTATAGTAATTTGGGGCTCGTTATGCACATATTGAATCAGTGTTTCGTCGATGATGGCAAACCCACTTTGTATGATGCTCTGCGAATATATAATCTCCGCATACGTGTTCCATCCGGATTCGTTTATATATGCATCATAACTTTCTGCGGGAACATAGATTTTAAATGCAGGAATCATGCCTTCAAACATTGTTCCGAGGATTGGAGGATTAAGCGAATTCATCAAAAGGACCCGCAGGTTCCTGCATCCCCAAAAATTGTTGCGCATATCTGTTACGGTTGCAGGCGGAGAAAACACATTGCTCTCATGCGCCAGCGGATAAGCTACTAATGTTGTTGCTGCCATATCATACATTGCTCCGTCAATAAC
>JAEZFH010000131.1 GCA_023437885.1 Bacillota bacterium
ATCGGGGTGCAATGATGCATATTCGATGCTAAGTCCACCTCCCATGGAAAGTCCCACGAGACTGAAGTGATCAAGCTCTAACTGATTAAATGCATTGTGCAGAATGTCCATCAACCTGAAGTGATCCAAATTTCCTTCCCATGGCCTTGATCTTCCATGTCGCGGCGTATCCAATGCATACAAGTGATAATCCCTGCTCAAAAACGGAAACATCTGATCCCAAATAAACCTTGCTTCATCATACATTGCTCCGTGCAGCATCACAACTTTTGGCTTTTCCGTATCGCCTGCTTCATAGACGGACAGCGGCCCGCCACAGACCTTGAGATCATGACGCTTCAACCCAGGCACACTCTCAATCCCACCAGTGATGTCTATCTTCTCATTCATTCTTTTCACCTACTTTCAATTATTGGATCACAATTTTTTATCTTTCAGAAGTATCTCCAGGATGTCTATCCATTCCGCATAGCCTTTTTCCAGTTGATCCGGATCAATTTCATCTTTAAATAGCTTTTCTTCGAGATATCCCTGAGAGACCCATAAGATGACCTGCTTCGCTGCTACGGGCGAAATATCTTCTCTCAATCCCTTATAATGCTTTATTGAATCCGATGTGCTTTGATCCTTCAATTGGATGTCTTTCATTTTGGTGTACGATTTTTTATAATGCTCAAGCTCTTTGCTTACAAGTTCCCTCACAAAATGATCCGGATCAAAAGCTGCAGTATAAGAAAACCTGTAAATCCACGGGTATTCCTTAAATAGGCAGAGTCTGGACTTCGCTCTTCGCCGCATCAATGAAAACATATCCTCGTCTTTTTCTCCCTCTGCGAGTGCAATATCGTCCGCTTCACTGATACTGTCTGATGCCAGCCTAAAGAGCTTCAGATAGAGATTCTCTTTCGTAGAGAAGTACTTAAACAGCACACTTTTCGATATTCCTGCCACCTCGGCAATATCCTTCATAGATGCTTTTCTATAGCCATGTTTTGCAAATACTTCACAGGCAGCATTGATTATTTTGTTCTGTTTTTCTTTTTCTAATTTTTCAAATGCCATAGTACCTTCTAATTCCTTTAGCTAATCAAAATTGTTATTCGTGACCGTTTCGGTCACGATAATATTGTAACATATGGAATTAAATTTGTAAATAACGAAAAACCAAATTCCTCCATTCAAGAAACAGCTTCCACCTGGATCGCATCGGATCTCTTCTGGCGTTAATATTCTATCATCTGCATTCTCCCTTTTATATTTAAAGGTGAGTAAAAAATTGCCAGTGCACAGCCCGCTGATTGATGAACATATTTAATATGGTTCTATAATAAAATACATCGATAGGAAGCCTCTTACAAAATGAACGTTATAACAATATTATTTTGAGCCTGATTATAATGCACAAAATCCATGAAACACCGTTAAGGCAAGAAATTCAGCCTTTCCTGTGATTCATGGATTTTTTAAAAACCACTGGCTCCTTAAGAGAAGGTATTATCTTTAACAGTCATCACTGTTTAGTCATTAATCGCCTCAATGCCAAGTCTTTTAAGATTTTCAAGATGATCTCTCATATGTCTCAGTTCCTCCGGAGAATGTCCGTCCCAGTCTAATACCTCACCCACTACTTTCAGCGGTTCTTGACTGCGGTATGACCTTGTGGGATTTCCCGGAAACCTTTTATCTGTCAGATTTGGATCATCTTCGATAAAGCCCGTAGGCTCTACTATATAAATACGGCCTGGTTCCTCACCAACAGCAAGCTCGGCTCCCCATTTAGCTGCATCTAGAGTCGCTGTTAAATATACATAATTTGACCTCTTTCTCTCACCATAATTTGAACTATACCCAGGCTCGAACAAATCCCCCATGTTCAAATTGGCTTTTGTACCATGATAGAATGGACCGGAGTCCAAGTTTTTGTTGTTTTCATTCACCGAGTTCAATAATGCCACATCCTTTCTGTACATTAATCCAAAATCCATATTGTTATCGCATTTTTAGCTTCAACATACACTCCGTATGTATGTTCTTTAGCCATAGCATACCTTATTCTTTTCTATAGTATCTACCCAAAAAATGCATACTTGCGAATATAATTATTCTATCATAATATAATAAACATAAAACAACAAGGAGGATAGCACTATGAAAAGAGAAATTGAGGTATTTGATTATGCTAATGAGATTATGAAAGCGCTCAAAACGGGCGTTTTGTTGACCACAAAAGCAGATGACAAGGTGAATTCAATGACAATTTCTTGGGGTACCTTAGGGATTGAATGGTCAAAACCGATCTTTACCGTTTTCGTCAGAGAGAATCGCTTTACAAAACATCAACTTGAAAGAAATCCCGAATTCACGATAAATATACCACATGGTGTTTTAGATAAAAAGATATTAGGGATTTGCGGGACAAAATCCGGTCATTCCATTGATAAAATTAAAGAACTTAACCTGACACTTGAAGCACCTAATCGTGTTTCTGTTCCTGCGATTAAGGAGCTTCCATTAACGCTTGAGTGCAGGGTTATATACAAGCAAAAACAGGATGAGCATGAAGTTACAGAAGAAAACCGGAAAGCATTTTACCCACAGGATATTGATAGTTCATTCCACGGTGCAAACAAAGATTTTCATACCGCTTATTATGGAGAGATCCTGAGTGCATATATTATCGAATAGTATAAAATCACTCAGATAACTTTAGTATAAAATGACAACTCCAGAGCTTGCTTCAAAGTCTCGTACAATATAAGCAGGAAAGAGATACCAAGAACAAGTGGTAACTTTCCTACTTAAACTGTACGAAATTTATAGTTACTCCCGATTTTCCTCTTCCGGAATTGTATTATTTTCAGTCATTTTTTCTTATATGAATTGCTCCATGCCGTAACCAATGATTATGAAGAGTCAGTTTCCCTGGTTCCTCATAATATCTGCAGACATGTTACGGCCTTGCAGCACTTTTATTTGACAACAATTTATCCAAGTATATGGATTTAAACTGTTTACTAGCCATCATCCGCTTTAAAGGTGGTAATTTTAGAACAACCCCAAGTACTGCCGCCATCGCACGATGATTGGCAAATGCCTGGTTATCAAATATGAGATTTTGGAGGGTTCCTTTTTCGATTGCTTGCAGTACAAATCTATGGGTACTATTCACCGGAGTAATAACTTGAATCTCTCTTCGCCCTAATTCAATGGCATTTTTAGGACAACTTCGCACACATACACCACAGCCAAGGCATACCTCATTATCTACCCCCGCTACCGCCTTACCCTCTTTGTTCTGCATAGAAATTGCTAATACCGGACATACCTTTTCACATTTACCGCATCCTACACATTCTTTCGAAATCTTAGGTATATAATTTGTAGTAGCCACCGGCTGCATTGGACTAAATTTTCTTGCTGCCTGCAAGGCTTCACAACAACAACCGCAGCAATTGCAAATAAATGCCGGAGCTTCGCGAACATTTTCGCCAATTTGCACCAGATTGGCTGCATAAGAACGTTCTAATACATCCATTGCCTCTTTCTTATCAATTAATCTTGCATGCTGCCCATTTTCAGCAAGAGAACGGGCAACATTTCCTAAGGTAAGGCAAACATCCAACGGAGCATTTATTTCACAGGAGTGGCCTGCATGTAACATCTTATGTCTGCAATAACAAGTTCCAAGGCCAATATGAGTTGCTTCCCCAATAATATGGCTTGCTCTTTCATAATCCAAAATATGAATTGTGTTATCATTCGTCAAAACCGGCTCCTGCACATAAACTCGTCCAAGATGCGTCTCTGTTGCGAAAAATAAATCCTTAACAAAATCTTCTTCTACATTCATATATTGATAATACAATTCACTTAAATATTTCTGATCAATATCTCCTCTGGTACGCATCAATGCAAATTCAATAAACCCTGCCATGGGCGGCGGCATGACAAATTGACGCACTCCGTTATACACTGAATCCACGAGTAACGCCTTTTGGCAAAGCTGCTCCAGAAAGGCTTCTGCTTTTCCTTCACTGATATGCCAGATTTTTGCTGCTTTTTTAGCCGTAAAGGGGCGAACCGGCAAGAGCGCGACCTGTTTAGCTTCCGTTTCCGTATATAGCACCTGCAAAATATGATATAGGCTCTCCGATGGCGGAGCCCCTTGGGT
>JAEZFH010000186.1 GCA_023437885.1 Bacillota bacterium
TTAGAGAAGAAGCGGGCAAATGGGTATTGTGCCCGGAGGCGATATCCTTCGAGCTTCAAGACCCCTTTGTCACCTGGATTGACGGAGAGTTGATATTGGGCGGCGTCAGAGTGGACTGGGATGAAGAAAGCGGGCAGGCGAAATCCTGGTGTACGGATTTTTTCAGAGGAACCGGTCTGAACGATTTAACCTATTTTACATCCGGTCCGGGCCATATGAAGGATATTCGGTTAATACAGCTGCAGGATAAGCGTATTGGTATTTTTACACGTCCCCAGGGGTTTGAGATGATTAAGAAGTACGGCTGTATCGCCAGGATAGGATTTACCGTTGTGAATCATCTTAGTGAGGTGACGCCGGAGAATATAGAGGGAGCTCCGCTTTTGGAAGGGCATTTCCTGCCGGAGGAGTGGGGCGGCTGCAATCAGATTCATCTTCTGAAGGATGGTACCCTTGGGGTGATCGGACACAAATCCTATGGAGAAGGGGAAGAGGATAACAAGGTATTGCATTATTACGGCATGTCATTTGTGATTGACCCGGATACCAGGAGAATGAGCATTCCAAAGATAATTATTTCAAGAGAATGCTTTCCTGACGGACCGGCAAAAGCTCCCAGGCTAAAGGATGTTACCTTTACGTCGGGTATTATAAGGGGTAATAACGGCGAATCGGTCATCTACACGGGACTGAGTGATGCGCAGGTTGGCAGCGCAGTGATCAAGGATCCTTTTTATGAATGGGAGAACAGAATGGAGAATGCGTGATGAAAGCAAGAACTGAAAAAGAAAAAAGGAACAAAAAATCAATAGCCTATGAATTAATGAAGAATAAGGGGCTATACCTCATGGTCCTGCCGGGGATTATCTACTTTCTCATTTTTAACTATTTGCCGTTGGCAGGTATTTATTATGCATTTGTGGATTATAAGCCTATGGCGGGGTGGTTTGGGCTGAAAAGCCAGTTTATTGGCATAGAGAATTTCAGATATTTTTTCGCTTCCGGCAGCTGGGTTAAGATAACGGTCAATACTTTGTTCTTAAATGCATTGTTTATCTTCACGGGCATTCTGACTCAGCTGGTTATGGCAGTACTGCTGAATGAAATTACGAGTAAATGGTTTAAAAAGCTGGCGCAATCCTTCATGTTTCTGCCAAACTTCTTATCCTGGGCGGTGGTCTCCGTATTTGCGCTGGCCCTCTTTGGCACGGATGACGGCTTGATCAATAAAGTCATGGTAACCTTCGGTCTTGACGCGGTACCCTTTTATCAGACAGCCGGAGTATGGCCTTTTCTTCTGGTGATACTGAGGTTATGGAAGGGAGTCGGCTTTGGTACGGTTATTTTCCTGGCGGCGATATCGGGAATTGGGCAGGAGATGTATGAGGCGGCCAGGGTCGACGGTGCAAACCGCCTGCAGCAAATGCTGTATCTGACAGTACCGCTGCTGAGGACAACAACAGTCGTGCTCCTTATATTGGCGGTCGGAAGTATTTTTGTCGGTGATTTTGGAATGATTTTTGCGATCCTCGGCGATAATCCTCTGCTTCGGGATACGACGGATGTTATCGATACCTTTGTCTACCGGGCTTTGAGAACACAAAATGACATTGGCATGTCAACCTCGGTTGGTTTGTTACAGTCGGTTCTGGGAATTATCTTTGCGGTGGGTACGAATTACATTGCCAAAAAAGTGGATGAAGATACCAAAGTATTTTAAGGAGGTGGGTAAGTTGAAAGATAAAATCAGCGATCGCTTTGTTGGGATCACAGCGTATGTACTGACCGGCGCCTTTGCCGTGCTGTGCTTAATCCCGCTTTGGATGGCACTGTGTGCATCCTTTACCAATGAAAACACATTAATTCGAGAGGGTTATGCGCTGTGGATCAGAAATTTTGACCTTGCATCCTATAAACTGCTTTTTACAGGGACGGGTACAATTTACAGAGCATATTTTATAACAATCGCTTCGACAGCAGCCGGCACGCTGTTAACCGTGTTTTTTACGGCAATCACAGCATATCCGCTGTCGGTAAAGGGCTTGCGATACGGCGGAAAAATTTCCTTCTATATTTATTTGACCATGCTGCTGAGCGGTGGTCTTGTACCGAATTATATCCTGATTTCCAGGGTATTGAATATGAAGGATTCTTTTCTGGTACTGATTATTCCGGGCATGCTCAATGCTTACAACATATTTCTGATGACCAATTATTTTAAGACCCTGCCGGCATCCCTGGCAGAATCGGCAAAGATAGACGGGGCTACGGATTTTAAGATTTTCCTGCGGATTATTTTGCCGCTGTCAAAGCCGATTTTAGCTACAATTGCGTTGTTTGCAGCTATGGGGTATTGGAATGAATGGTACAAGGTTTTATTATACATCGAAAAGCCGGAGCTGTTCACGCTGCAATATCTGATCATGAAGATGCAGCGGCAGCTGAATTTCCTGAATTCGGAGCTTGGAGCAAAGGCCATGCAGGCAATGGGCAATATCACCATCCCCTCCCTGGGAATCAGAATGGCAACCGCGATACTGAGTATCGGTCCGATTGTTTTGCTGTATCCCGTGCTCCAGAAATATTTTATGAAGGGAATTATGCTTGGTTCCGTTAAGGAATAAGGTGTTTAATTTGTTTGTTAGCTACGGCGCGCGGGTTAATAAACAGTTAAATATAGAGAAGATAAGAAAAGGGAAGTATGAAAAAGAAATAAAGGGAAAAGAAGTAAGGAATAAGGAGCAGGCAAGAAATTAGAGCATTTACAGGAGGGAAAGAAGAAATGAAAAAGATGATAGCATTATTATTGTCGGTGCTCATGGTAATGTCCATGCTGGCAGGCTGCGGCAATAACAGTAAAAATCAGGTCCAAAACGGAACGGATAAGAGCACGGACGGTGCCGCTGCAACGGAGGATAAGGATAAAGGGGCAGACAAGGATGCGGAGAAGCCCGCTGCAAAGGAACCCTATGAAATAGCCTTTGTTTATCCGGGAGAGGCTGCAACCGATATGGATGTGGTAGTGGATGAATTTTATAAAAGAACAAAGGATACCTTGAACGTGAGCTTGAATTTTACATACGATACCTGGGACAATATCGGTCAGAAGGTTTCCTTAAAGATTTCAGCCGGCGAAAAAATGGATTCGGGCTTTTTAGCACAGTGGACCAATCCGTCAATTCAGACTGTTGCAATGGATGATCAGCTTCTGAATCTTGACAAATACTTTAATAATGATGACTATCCGGGACTTAAGGCGGCATTTTCGGAAGAATATCTGAGCACCAATAAGTTCCTGGGACCGGACGGAGAATATCATATCTATGGTATCCCCTTCTCCAATGCCTTAGGCAGCGGAAGCTATCTCTATTACCGGAAGGATTTGGCGGATAAGTACGGTATCACCATCAACGGTCCGGCGGATCTTGAGGCTTTTTATGATGCGATTCTTGCAAATGAGCCGGGAATGACACCACTGGCATTCTTAGGTGCCCAGGATCGATTATTAAGTGCTTTCTATACCAATAATATACTGGAGCGCTTCAGATTTTCTACGAAGGATATGCCTGCGGGCGGAGTGGTTATTAAGGACGACGGTACTGCGTATGTTTCAAGGAGCTACCTCCCCGCACTCGACCCTGAGTTCGCCAAATATTTGGAGGAGAATGACAAGTCGAAGGAGAATCCCTATTGGCAGTATGAAATAGCAACCAGATATTATGATAAGGGCTATGTCAGCAAGGATATTTTGAACACCCAGGATGCACAGGCGGAGTTTATGGCAGGACGTGCAGCGAGTGTGATTCGTACCGCGGATGTTTTCACTACAATAGCGGCACAGTTTGAGGGTTCTTTGCCGGGTGCGGAGCTTGGATACTATGAAATGAACAAGGATCTGGCGGCGGAACCCAAGGGACAGCTGCAAACAACCTTCCAGGCCTGGAACTTTGCCACAATCCCGGTTACCTGTGAAAATCCGGACCGCGTGATGGAATTCTATGATTGGATTTTCTCTTCCATGGAGAATCATGACCTTTTTGAGCTGGGTGTGGAAGGAAAGCATTGGAACGCAGTCGGTGAGGATAAATATGAAATGACAAAGAATCCGGATACCGGCAATAACTATAATTTCGGCGCTTATCTGATGACCTGGAATCCGACCATGCTCAGGGTATCCTCAACCCTTCCGGATGATGTGCTTGGCTTTGTGAAAAAGCATTCGGAACAGGATTATTTCTATAAGGATATCACCTCGGGCTTTTCCTTCAATGATGAAGCGGTCAAGACGGAGATGGCTTTGATTAACGATGTTACTTCCATTAAGTATGCGTTGGACAATGGTATGTTAGCCGATTACCAGGCAGAGATCGCCAAGGTGGACGAGAAGCTTAAGAAGGCAGGCTGGGAAGCTTATGCGGTAGAATACGAGAGACAGTTTAATGAATTCTTAAAGACACATCCGTATGAAGGCCAATAAGAAAAATATAAATAAAATCAAAAAATAAATAAGAAAGGATTTTAGGATATTTGGGTAGAGGGGGAAGCCTCTCTATCCAAATATCCTGCTATATGGGAATTCTTTGTGAGATTGCTTGAAAAAAGAGAATTATTTGAAAAAGAAAAACAGATTTATGAAAGCAGCATCTTAAAATTCCATGGTGTGGACGGCTTTGATGTCTATAATTCCTCCATCCCGTTTCAATGGAAGGGTAAGAGATATATTTACGGAAGAGTTGAGAAACGGGAGGATTGGGCCAGGTCCTGGGCCAGACTGTTTGAAGAAACAGGAAAGGACGAATGGACTCTTGTTCCGGACAGCATGATATACCAGCTGGAGGACCCCTATATCGCCATCCTTCATGATGAGCTGGTTCTTGGCGGGACTCATGTAAGAATGAAGCAGGGAAAGGTGGATACCTATTACGGATATTTTTACAGGGGAACCGATCTTCAGGATTTGGTTTATTACACTACGGGGCCGGATTATATGAAGGATATCCGTCTTGTTGAGCTGGACGATCAAAGAATCGGTGTTTTCTCCAGACCAAGAAATGAGCAGATCAGAGCCCTTCACGGCAGCGAATCCATTATCGGCTTCGCATGTATCAATGATATCGGGGAGTTGAATGCGGAGGTCATCAATGGAGCAACGAAGATTGACGGCTTATTTGAAAAGGATGAATGGGGAGGCTGTAACCAGTGCTATCTTCTCGACAGCGGCAGGATAGGCGTGATCGGGCATATATCCTATAAGAAGCCCGACACTGATGGAAAGGATATCCTGGTATATATGAACCTGTCCTTTGTGTATGATATGGAAAAGCATCAGGCTCTTGATGTGAAAATCATAGGCACCAGGGATTGCTATCCCCAGGGCCCCTCCAAGCTGCCCAGTCTGACGGACTGCGCCTTTACCTCGGGTATTGTTATGAGAGAGGATGGAAAGGTGGACTTATACAGCGGTATCGGGGATACTCAGGTAGGCCGGATAGTGATTGATTATCCTTTTGAAGGCTACGGAAAGATCGTTACGAAACAGAGCAATTAACGAAGGCTGGAATATCCCGGCATATACAATGTCAAATATTTGAATTGGTGAAAAGAAGGTTATATATATGGAAGTAAGAGAGCGGACAGGCCGCAGCAAGGGCATGGTAGCAGATATACAGCGCTGCTCGACACACGATGGGCCGGGGATTCGAACAACAGTATTTTTGAAGGGCTGCAATCTCCGGTGTGCCTGGTGCCACAATCCGGAAACCATTGACCAGGGAGAAGAATGGATCTATTACCCGGAAAAATGCATCGGGTGCGGTTTCTGTCACGAGGGCTGCTATTCCGGTGCCAGAGTATTATGCGGTAAGGAAATGACGGTTGATGAGGTCATGCAGGATGTGATGCTGGATCAGCCTTATTATTCGAAGGACGGCGGAATCACAGTATCGGGCGGAGAACCTCTGCTGCAGCCGGCTTTTACGAAGGGGCTTCTGGAAGCGGCAAAAAGCAGGGGAATTCACGCTGCAATAGAAACGAATCTAACCCTGCCCTGGAGGATCACGGAACCGGTAATCCGGGCCTGTGATTTGATTATGATGGATATAAAACTATGGCAGGAGGATTTGCATATTAAGTGGACCGGCTCCAGCAATAAACATGTCAGTGATAATTTAGTTAGAATATCTGAACTAGGCAATCCGGTTATAGTGCGGACACCCATAATACCTACGGTTAACGACCGGGAGGAAGAAGTGTGTCAAATTGCAGAATTCCTATCGAGATTTAAAAATGTATTATATTATGAACTCTTGCCCTATCATTCTCTTGGACAATCAAAGAAGCTGGGTGAGAAGGCTTTTAAAACAATGAATTTTGAAAAACCGAGCCGGCAGGACATGCAGCGAATGGCGGACCTGGCCAAAGGATATGGCATAAAGGTATTAATATCAGGCAAGGAAAGTTAGTGCTATCCATGAAGGGCATAAAAATAGGATTGAATGAGTGGCATGGAGGAAATTAAGCACACAACGTGCTTTTTACTAACATTATATACGCTGCAAAAGCGGCAGACGGAGGTTGTTATGAGTACTGTTACATGGCAGGACAGAGCCGATTTATTGCGGGAAAAGAAGATTAAGCATACCATGAGCAAGGTAGAGAAAAACGG
>JAEZFH010000016.1 GCA_023437885.1 Bacillota bacterium
GCGTATGGCATGCTCTCGGCGGCTACTGGGGCGGGATTGGAGCCGCTTCGGAGCTGGCGCAGAAGGAAAGGGAGCATTTATACCATACGAAAAACGGAAAGTTAATCCCCCATTACGAACCGGAAAAGGGCTTTGGCTTTTGGAAAAACTGGTACACCTATCTGAGAGAGCAGGGAATTGACTTTGTTAAGGTGGATGGACAGAGCGCATTGAAAAATTACTATAAGAACAATGAAGAAATTGGCAAGGCAGCAGCCGGAACCCACCAGGCTCTGGAGGGTGCGGTCGGTATGCTGATGAACGGCAATATCATAAACTGCATGGGAATGGCCATGGAGAATGTCCTGAACCGTCCGGCTACCTGCATTTCCAGAAACAGTGATGATTTTGTACCCGGTGAAGAGCAGGGCTTTCGGGAGCACATGCTCCAGAATGCGTATAATGCCTTGTATCATGACCATGTCTATGTCTGCGATTGGGATATGTACTGGACCAACCATCCGGATGCCGGAAAGCATGCCCTGGTACGTGCCATCAGCGGAGGGCCTGTCTATGTAAGTGACCGGATTGGTGAGACCATTTATGACGAAATCATGCCTTTGGTATACCGTGACGGCCGTCTCCTGAGAATGGACCGGTGTGCAAAGCCGACCCTTGATTGCATCTTCGATTCGCCGCTTGCCGGCCGTGCTCTGAAGCTTACCAATACGGTGAACAAAACCGGTGCGATTGCGGCTTTTCATATCAGCGAGCAAAAAGAGAGCATAATAACGCAGGTTTCACCGTCGGAGATTGATGAACTGGAAGGAGATTTTTTCGGAGCCTACAACTATTATGAAAAATCCTTCACAAGGCTGGAGCGCTCGGAAGCGATCCAATTGGAGCTCTCCGAGAAGGAATATGCCCTTGTGTTATTTGTTCCGATGAGAAATTCGGTGACACCCATCGGACTCACGAATAAATATATGAGCGCCCATGCGGTGAAGTCTGTGTATGAAGCAGGGACCGCCACCGCCATAACTTTGAAGGAAGGCGGAATATTTGCTTTTTATAAGGAAGAGACACCGGGAAAGATTGTGATAAACGGAACCGACCGGACGGAGCGGCTGAGGCAGGGGAACGGCTTCTATACCCTGGATTGCTCCGAGCTGCCGGGAGAGGTTATCCTATCCATTGAATAGAAGGACTGTTATTAGCGGCTCAGTGGGCTGCAATGGAGCAAAGAGTGAAAGATTTTTCAAATGTTTCACTCAGCAAGTTTGCATTTACGCTGCGCACGTAAACTTGAGATGCGAAAAAAGCAGCGCAGAAAGGGGAAAGCAATGTACGAACAGGAACGTATTCAGTTAAAAGATATCTGTAAGCTGTTATATGACCGTCAACTGGTAACGGCCAGCGACGGCAACATCAGTATGAGATTGAACCAGAATCACATTATTATAACCCCGTCCAGGATGAATAAGGGGCTGCTGAAGCCGGAGGATATGATCGTGACGGACCTTGACGGGAATATCATCGAGGGTAAGGGTAAGGCCTCCTCGGAGTTTTTGATGCACCGGGCGATCTATCAGAACCGTCCGGAGGTCAATGCCATTATCCATACCCATCCGGTCTATGCAACCGCCTTTGCTCTTGCCGGAAAGAATATTCCGGATAACCATCTCATTGAGGCCAAGGTGATTCTGGGAGCGACTGCCCTTGCAGAATACGGTACTCCCGGCACTCCGGAGATGGCGGAGGTGATTGCGCCCCATATCCAAAAGGTGAACAGCATCCTGTTAAAGAACCATGGAGCGATTACCTATGGTACGGAGTTGATTGATTCCTATAACCGGATGGATGTTTTGGAGGCTGTTGCCAAGACAATTATTATGTCAAGAATACTGGGTGAGCCTGAAATCATCAGCAGAGAGAACCTTGGGAAATTAAAGGGATAAAAAGAATTTGATTGCAATATCATCAAAAAAGAGGAGAAAGCAATGAGTATCGTATTGAATTTTATTGATTTGGATCCCGTGCTTTGGACACCTGTGAACGAATTGCAGGAGCAGCTAAGATTTACGCTGGCAAAGGAGAAGGACACCGGTCTCAAAGTAATGACACAGGCGGCAGAGGTAGGGCTTCGGGTAGTCTATGAAAAGGAGCAGGCAGTCATAGCTTATCATAATCCGGTTGAATTCTTCCGCGGACTGGGATTATTAATAGAGGCAATCCGTGAGGGCAGGCCGTCCGATATTACGGAAAAGCCGGCATTTACCGGACTCACTTATATGCAGGATAATTCCAGGAATGCCGTCAGCAACATCCCGTCGGTAAAGAAGATGATACGCCAGCTTGCACTGATGGGTTACACCTCCCTTATGCTTTATACGGAAGATACTTACGAACTGGAGGGTTATCCTCTTTTTGGCTATCAAAGAGGGAGGTTTAGCAAAGCGGAGCTGAAGGAGCTGGCGGCATATGCAGAAAGCTTCGGTGTGGAGCTCATCCCCTGTATACAGACGCTGGCTCATCTGAATGCCATCTTTAAATGGAACGAATTCCAGGAAGTCCGTGATCTTGGAGATATTCTTTTGTGCGGTAAGGATAAAACCTACGAGCTGATTGAAGCGATGATTAAAACCTGCTCCGAGGTATTCCGGTCCGGGAAGATCAATATCGGCATGGATGAAGCGGAGATGCTTGGACTCGGCAAATACTTAAAGCAAAACGGCTATACCAGACCTGATGAGATTATAGGCGAACATCTGAACAGGGTGTTAAGCATCTGTGAAAAATACAGCTTCCAGGCGCTAATGTGGAGTGATATGTTCTTTAAGATGCTCCCCAACAACACGGATTACTACAGCATGACAGCGGACATTACAGATCAAATCAAGGATAAGGTTCCAGACAATGTCACCTTGATTTACTGGGATTACTATACCAGGAACAAAGAAAAATACGACAATATGCTAAAGCGTCATAAGCAATTATCCGACAGTATCTGCTTTGCCGGAGGAGCATGGAAATGGCAGGGCTTTGCCCCATTACTGCACCATAGCCTTATGATCGGAAAATTAGCCCTGCAAAGCTGCAGGGAACAGGGTATAACCGAGGTTATCGTTACCGGCGGGGGGGATAACGGAGCGGAGG
>JAEZFH010000017.1 GCA_023437885.1 Bacillota bacterium
GCTTTTTATACTGCTTTGTAATCGCATTCTTAGGTTCTGTAAGAATTCGAATCAACGCTTCTTCATCCAGCATATCAAGAGCCACCGTAACGGGAACACGCCCCACAAACTCCGGAATCAGACCGAATTTAATCAAATCCTGGGGCATTACCTGACGGAACAGCTCACCGACATTAGTCTTATCCTTCTCTGCAATCCTTGCATTAAAGCCGATGGATTTCTGACCGGTGCGTGATTCAATAATCTTCTCCAGTCCGTCAAAGGCTCCGCCGCAAATAAACAAAATATTGGTGGTATCAATCTGGATAAATTCCTGATGAGGGTGCTTTCTGCCGCCCTGAGGGGGAACCGAGGCTACGGTGCCCTCCAGGATCTTCAATAATGCCTGCTGTACACCTTCACCGGAGACATCCCTGGTAATTGATGTATTCTCTGATTTTCTGGTGATCTTATCTATCTCGTCAATATATATAATACCGTATTCTGCACGCTCAATATCAAAATCTGCAGCCTGAATGATCTTCAGAAGGATGTTCTCCACATCCTCACCTACATAACCCGCTTCGGTTAATGCGGTTGCATCCGCGATAGCAAAGGGTACATTTAACAATTTTGCCAAGGTCTGAGCAAGATATGTCTTACCGGAACCAGTGGGTCCTATCATGAGAATGTTGCTTTTCTGCAGCTCAACATCCAAATCCTTCTCTGCAAGCACTCTTTTGTAATGATTATACACAGAAACAGCCAATACCTTCTTAGCCTCATCCTGTCCGACCGCATGCTGGTCGAGGAACGCCTTGATTTCTGTGGGCTTTAATAAATTGATATCGGTATTGATTACCGGCTCACCCTCGAATTCCTCTTCGATGATCTCACTGCATATCTCGATACACTCGTCGCAGATATAGACCCCCGGTCCTGCAATCAGCTTTCGAACCTGATCCTGTGTTTTATTACAAAAGGAACATCTCAGTTGCTTTCTGTCATCTACCTTTCCTGCCACTGCCTTATCACCTCTTCTCTCTGCCTAGCAAAGCTTCTTGGCGATACAGGATTATCTGCTTACAAATATACCGTCGATAATTCCGTATTCACGCGCTTCTTCAGCACTCATATAAAAATCTCTTTCTGTATCGACCTCAATGACCTCGAGTGGCTTGCCTGTGTTCTTAGCCAGGATTTCATTGAGCTTTCTTCTGGTTTTGATGATGTTATCCGCTACGATCTTGATATCGCTGGCCTGGCCTCTTGCTCCGCCGGAGGGCTGGTGGATCATCACTTCCGCATTAGGAAGAGCAAACCGCTTGCCTTTGGCTCCTCCGGATAACAGGAAAGCGCCCATGCTTGCTGCCATACCAATGCAAATCGTTGATACATCACATTTGATATAATTCATCGTGTCATAAATTGCCATACCTGCGGTTACTGATCCGCCAGGGCTGTTAATATAGAAGCTGATATCCTTGCCCGGGTCCTCCGACTCCAAAAACAACATCTGAGCCACGATTAAGCTGGCGGTTACATCAGTCACTTCTTCTCCGAGGAAAATGATTCTTTCCTTTAATAATCTGGAATAGATATCGTAGCTTCTCTCACCACGACTTGTTTGCTCAATGACATAAGGTACTAAACTCATACATTTATCCTCCTTTTCAAGCGTTACGCTATTTCATCGGTGTCTTAAACTTCCTTTGCTTCAGCAACAATTAAATCAACTGCCTTTTGAACTGCGATATCGGCCTTAATCTGCTCTTTTTCCTTCTCACCGATTAATTCCTTTAATTTATCTGCCTCCATCTGATACATGGATGCCATATTATTCAGTTCCTTCTCCATATCCTCCTCGGATACTTCGATCTGCTCTGCCTTTGCTACCGCTTCCAATACCAGTCTGCTCTGGATACGCTTCAGTGCCTGAGGCTTCAGCGTCTCAATGAACTTCTTAGCATCCATTCCTGTAAACTGGAAGTACTGCTCGATGGAAAGCCCCTGCTGCTGAATTCTCTGAGCGAAATCATCCGCCATCTGATTTACCTGTGCGGTAATCATCGGCTCGGGAATATCCATTACGGCTCCCTCGATAATCTTATCCACTACTTCGTTTTCCTTGGCTGTCTTTAAGTCCTTCTCTTTGTTTTCCTTAATTGTAGCCTTGATATTCTCTTTATATTCATCCAAAGTATCAAATTCGGATACATCCTGTGCAAAATCATCATCCAGTTCAGGAAGCTCCTTCACCTTGATTTCTTTGACAGTAACCTTAAATAATGCAGGCTTTCCAGCTAATTCCTTGGCATGGTATTCCTCCGGGAAGGTTACATTAACTTCTGTCGCTTCACCGGCGGTCTTGCCGATTAACTGCTCCTCGAAGGTATCGATAAAGGAATGGGAACCGATGGTAAGAGAGTAATTCTCACCCTTTCCGCCATCAAAAGCAACGCCGTCAACAAAGCCCTCATAGTCAATCACAACGATATCGCCATCCTGAACCGGTCTGTCTTCCACCGTAATGGTTCTGGAATTCTGCTCACGCTCTTTATTCATCTGTGCCATAATCTCATCTTCGGTTACCTCGGCTTCCTTCTTCTCCACCTCGATACCCTTATAGCTGCCCAGAGTAACCTCCGGCTTTACAGCTACTTCCGCTGTAAAAATAAAGGTTTTGCCCTTCTCAATCTGAACCACATCAATATCAGGCCGGGATACGATCTCAAGACCGCTCTCGTTTGCTGCCTTCTCATATGCCTCGGGAATCAATTCGTTTGCTGCATCCTCATAAAAGATGCCTGCACCATACATCTTCTCGATGATGGCACGGGGAGCCTTACCCTTACGGAAGCCCTGAACATTCATCTTGTTCTTGTTCTTCTGGTATGCTTTCTCCAAAGCAGCCTCAAATTCCGCAGCGGAAGCCTCTATTGTAAGCTTTGCCATATTCTTCTCTAATTTTTCAACCTGTAAACTCATTTTAAATCCTCCTAGTATTTTGGGACGGTTATCCCTGATATTCTTTCTTGGGGGGTCAAGCCACCAAATCGATTGCGCACGATATGTTCTGTCAGTTCTGTTCATATTCTGAGTGAAATCTGCAAAAGACCGTAATACTGCTTAGCTCAGATTTAACGTAAAGCAGATCATACATTCGCATTTGCAGACATTTTGACATTAGTATATTATAACATATATGTTCTGTAAATAGCAATTTTATTTTTGTTTCATCAACATAGCTTAAATTAGACTTTTGAAGCTCGAATCATGGTATCCGGCTTTTGCATTCTACGGTATGACATGACCCTGTTCCTTCATCACATCAACCACCCGTTCCACATGCGCACAGCAGATTTCTTCCGATGCCGCCTCTACCATAACGCGAATCACCGGCTCCGTTCCGCTCTCCCGAACCAGAATGCGTCCGTCGCTGCCCAACTCTTTTTCTACGGTTGCCACCATTTCCATAACCGCCGAATCTTCCTTCACGGCCTTCTTATTATGAACCTTAACATTCACCATTAATTGGGGAAAGATTGTAATCTCCTTCAACAGCTCGGACAGGGGCGCCTTGCTCTCCAGCATAACCTCCATGAGCTTCAAGGAAGTCAGAACACCGTCCCCGGTGGTTGCATGCTTGTTGAAAATAATATGTCCTGACTGCTCTCCGCCGATGGAATAACCGTTGGCCATCATATTTTCATAAACATATTTATCGCCGACTGCAGTCTTTTCATAGCGGATGCCTTTATTATCCAATGCTTTATAGAGTCCCAAATTAGACATAATGGTAGTTACCACTGTATCATCCTTAAGATCATTGCGGCTCTTCATATACACACCACACAGGTACATAATTAAATCGCCATCGATAATATTACCCTTTTCATCCACTGCCAGACAGCGGTCCGCATCACCGTCGTACGCAAAGCCGACATCCAATCCGTTTTCCACCACATATTTTTGCAGCTGTTCGATATGGGTGGATCCGCAGCTCCGGTTAATATTCGTCCCGTCCGGCTCACTGTAAATCACATAGGTCTTGGCGCCAAGCGCATCAAATACTCCTTTGGCAACCGTGGTTGCTGCACCGTTGGCCAGATCAAGACCGACTTTCTTGCCGGAGAAGGATCTGGTAGCCAGGGATATCAGATAACCGATATAGCGGTTTCTTCCGATGGCATAATCCACCGTTCTTCCGATCTTCTCCCTGGTTGCAAAGGGAAGCTCATCTACTTCACTGTCAATATAGGCTTCAATTAATTCTTCCACATCTGCTTCTAATTTATAACCGTTTCCATTAATTATCTTAATCCCGTTGTCATAGTATGGATTATGACTGGCGGATATCATGATGCCGCAATCAAAGCCCTCCGTACGAACCACATAGGAAATACTCGGCGTCGGAGTAACATGCAGCAGATACACATCCGCCCCGCTGGCAGTAAGTCCGGCTACCAGGGAATACTCAAACATATAGCTGCTTCGGCGTGTATCCTTTCCGATTACAATATTCGCCTTGTGATCTTTTCCATAATAGTGCCCTAAGAATCTTCCCACCTTATATGCATGCATTACTGTTAAATTGACGTTGGCTTCCCCCCGGAATCCGTCTGTTCCAAAATATTTTCCCATCTGTCTCAAATCCTTTCCATATTATATATAAGTATATGCTCTTATCTAAACATATGCCCTTTTTGGACATCTCACGCAGGTACGGTAAAACATAATTCCTCTATGTACGTTCTGCCTTCTCCTTTAAAATAAGCAATAAGCCAAGGCTACGCAATTGCCTGTAAAAAAGTGCAGGACGGAATAATCACGTTTATTTTAACACAACTGTTAAGTATTTGGAAATGGAAATTTCAATACAATAAAAAAACATCACCGGCTTAGCCAGTGATGCTGTATAAGCCAGTGATGTTTTTTTTATTCGATTAATTCATGATTACTGTTGGCCACCGGACATCTGCTGTTCCTGCTGTCTGATCATACGTTTAACCATTTCTCCACCTACAGAACCATTCTGCTTGCTTGTTAAATCGCCGTTGTAGCCTTGCTTTAACGGAACACCGATTTCGTTAGCAATTTCCATTTTGAAACGATCAAGAGCCTCTCTTGCCTGAGGAACCTCTGCTCTGTTTGATCCACTGTTGTTGTTGCTTGCCATATTAAATTTCACCTCCATTTTTTTATTATCAAAGCAACCAAGTACAAAATCAGCTGATTGTAGGTTCAGCGGCTCCTACATTTAAGTATTGTCACCGCACGTGATTTCGTTTTGTATTGCCTGTAATCATATTGTTAACAGATTAGGAAATTTTATTATGGTAATTATTGTATGTTCTGCCATAGATTATCCGTGAAGTTTCCGTACTCATTTTATGCCGCGGTAAGCCGAATAATTAATGTCTGAATTAGTGCTTTTCATCGTTCTAATAGTGCTGATTAAACTTTATCCGCTTTACTTGCCGGAATCTTTGCGTTATACTGTTTTGGAAATGATGATATTGATTGAAAAATTCTATCTGGAGGATTATTTATGAAAATCGTAGTATTAGCCGGCGGAACCAGTACGGAAAGAGACGTGTCCCTATCCACCGGAAGCATGATTTACAAAGCCTTAAAGGAAAAGGGTCATAATACGGTTCTGCTCGATGTATACTTAGGCTATGAGGGTGAGACTGCCGGCATATTCGATATAGAAAAGGACTGGGAAAACAATCTTGCAAGCAAGATTGCCTGCAATTTCGGAACCATAACGGAAAACAATCCCGATATTGCTCAGATTAAAGCTCTCAGAAAAGAAGGGGATACCGGTTTCTTCGGCCCTGGCATAATTGATATCTGCCAAAAAGCAGACATCGTATTCCTGGCACTTCACGGCGAAAACGGGGAAGACGGCAAGCTGCAGGCAGCTTTTGATTTAATGGGAATCCGTTATACCGGAACCGATTATACCAGCAGTGCCCTGGCAATGGATAAGGCCATTACTAAGGAACTCTTTGCCTTTTATAATATTCCCACTCCCAAAGGTATTCATGTAAAAAAAGAAGAAAGCTTTGAATGGAATCTCTTTCCCTGTGTTGTAAAGGTATGTAACGGAGGTTCCAGCGTCGGTGTATCCATTGCTGCTTCCGCGGAGGAAATGAATGGCGCTCTGTCAAACGCATTCTCTTACGGAGATGAGATTATTATCGAACAATATATTAAAGGCCGTGAGTTCTCCGTGGGAGTGATCGACGGTACGGCTCTTCCGGTAATTGAAATAGCACCTTTGAAGGGTTTTTATGATTATAAGAATAAATATCAGGCCGGCAGTGCCATTGAAACCTGTCCTGCCGTATTAAGCCAGGAGCTCACACAGCGCATGCAAGAAATCGCTGTGGAGGTATTCCGCGCTCTTCGGCTGAAAACCTACGCCCGGATGGATTTTATGCTTAGCGGGCAGAATGAAATCTTTTGCCTGGAGGCCAATACCCTTCCCGGTATGACACCTACCTCCCTGCTCCCACAGGAAGCCAAAGTAATCGGAATTGATTTTCCCGCTCTGTGCGAGAAGATTATCGAAGTATCATTAAAGAAATACCAATAATACAGATTGAGGTTTGGAGGATATCAGCGTGAAGAATATGACATTGGCTCAGATAGCACATGCCTGCGATGGGAGGCTGTACGGCGAAGATCCCGGGTATGAGGTCGCCGGCGTAGCCATAGATTCCAGAAAAATAGAAAAGGATTATCTTTTCATTGCTACCGTCGGTGAACGGGTGGACGGCCACAGCTTTATTCCTGAGGTATATGGAAAAGGAGCCCTGGCGGTCCTCTGTGAGAAGGCCCCCGATGCTCCCAAAGGCCCCTATATCCTCGTTGATAACAGCTTTGAAGCTCTGAAGAGCATTGCCAAATGGTACCGGATGCAGCTGGGGATTAAGGTGGTTGGTATCACGGGAAGTGTTGGTAAGACCAGTACAAAGGAGTTTATAAGCAGCGTTCTTTCCCAAAAATACCGGGTATTAAAGACAGAGGGCAATTATAATAATGAAATCGGTCTGCCCCTTACTATCCTTAACATCCGCAAGCAGCATGAGATCGCCGTACTGGAGATGGGCATCAGTGATTTCGGAGAGATGCACCGCCTCAGTGAGATTGCCAAACCGGATATCTGTGTGATTACTAATATCGGCCAGAGCCATCTTGAAAACCTGGGCTCCAGAGAGGGTATTCTTAAAGCCAAAACAGAAATCTTTGATTTCATGAGCGAGAACGGCAGAGTATGCATTAATGGGGACGACGATATGCTGACCACCATCTCAGAAGTTAAAGGTATGCGCCCGGTTCGCTTCGGCTTGGGCCCGGATAATGATGTCACTGCCTCCGGGATTGCCGCCAGGGGTCTAAGGGGCAGCAGCTGTACGGTCCGGATCGGCTACAAGTCCTTTCCGGTTGAGATTCCTCTGCCGGGCGATCACATGATACTTAATGCGCTGGCAGCAACTGCAGTCGGTACCCTGCTTGATATGGCAATCCATGAAATTTCGGCAGGAATCGCCTCCGTAAAGCCCATCGGCGGCAGAAGCAATATTCTTTACCGGGAACGCTGGACGATTATTGATGACTGTTATAACGCCAATCCGGTTTCCATGAAGGCAGCTCTTGATCTGCTGGGTACGGCAGATACCAGAAAGGTTGCCGTATTGGGCGATATGGGTGAATTAGGTGAAAATGAAAAAGCCCTGCACCGGGAGACCGGCGAATATGCCGTTACCTCTCAGGCGGATCTTCTGATCTGCGTAGGCTCACTTTCTCTTCATATGTATGAAGGAGCAATAAGCCGCCTTGAGAAGCTGCAGCACGGACCCGCCGACGGAATTTTATATTACGCAACCCGGGAGGAGTTAATAAAGGCTCTGCCCGGTTTGTTAAAACAGGGTGACACCCTTCTGGTCAAAGCCTCCCACTTTATGGGCTTTGAAGAGATCGTAAAGTCACTGTAATAAAACTTAAACCAGGATTATTATTATATAAGGGGATGCGGCTGCATCCCCTTGTCTTTCCAGTTTTGATATTTTCTATCCTGGCCATATCTGCTGACGAAGCACTGCTTTTGGCAGTACCAAGGACTACTTTTCCCTCTTTTGACATATACATGTAAAAATTGCAATAGGGATTGGTCAAAATGGATTCTTTGAAAAATATCAACAATTTTCTCTGGGGTATCCCGTTACCGGCACTTCTCTTCAGTGCCCATATCTATTATACAATTCACCTGAAAGGTGTTCAAAGACATATTGGCAAAGCAGTACGCCTCTCCTTCCAGCCTGACCACGGTGCGGAAGGAGATTTAAGCGGCTTTGCCGCTCTTTCCGCTACCCTGGCTGCAACTATCGGAACCGGGAATATCATCGGCATCTCCACTGCCATCGCTCTTGGCGGGCCAGGTGCCATCTTCTGGTGCTGGCTCACCGGTGTCCTGGGTATGTCTACCACCTATGCCGAATGCTTTCTTGGTGTCCTGTACCGCAGAAAGACCTCCGACGGCACCTTTCTCGGAGGTCCCATGTATGTATTGGAACAGGGTCTTGGGCAAAAATGGCTGGCGGCCCTATTCTGCATCTTCACCCTCATTGCTTCCTATGGGG
>JAEZFH010000300.1 GCA_023437885.1 Bacillota bacterium
GAGTGCAACGAGGTCGGAAGCGGTATGACGAAGAACACTACGGCCAAGATAACCTCCCAACAGGGCTTGATTTACCGGAAGCTTCTGAGATACAAAGGAGAAGAGAGAGCGCGGGAATATGCCATGGCGAACCAAAGTGCTATTGAACGGTATGATGGTCTGGTACGGCAGTTGCAGATCGACTGTGAATTTGAATTTATGCCAAATTATATCTACTCCAAGGAAAATGAGCAGAGTATCCGTCAAGAGATAGAGGCGGCCAAACGGATCGGTCTTGCGGCAGAGTTCACCAGGGAGACGGCCTTGCCCTTCCAGGTGAAGGCTGCACTGCGCCTTGACCATCAGGCACAGTTTCATCCGCTCAAATTTCTGGATGCAATTGCAAGTAAACTAACAATCTATGAGAATACCAGAGTAACTGAGGTTCGAAGTGACGGAACCATCCTTACCGACCGGGGCAGTGTCAGGGCAAAATCCATCGTAGTGGCAACCCATTATCCCTTTATTAATGTGCCCGGTTATTATTTCCTTAGAATGCATCAGGAGAGGTATTACCTGTCTGCTCTGGAAGGCTGTTATGCACCGGGCAGTCCCCGTCTTGACGGCATGTACCTGGATGCGGACCCGCAGGGGCATTCCCTGCGTAATTACAGGGATTATGTAATCTTTGGGGCAACCAATCACCGGACAGGCGAATATAAGCCCGTGGATGCCTATGCCCGGCTGGAGGAGAGTGCCAGACGCTATTATCCGAATGCCAAAATCAAATATCTATGGTCGAATCAGGATTGCATGACTCCGGATTCCATTCCCTATATCGGACGGTATTCTGCCAATACTCCGAATATCTATGTGGCCACGGGCTTTAATAAGTGGGGGATGTCAAATTCGATGGTATCCGCAATGCTTCTCAGTGACATGATTACCGGGAAACGTAATCAAAACCGTAAGGTGTTTTATCCAAGGCGCCTGATGATATCCGGCAGCAAAAAGTTCCTTCAGGATGTCGGAGTAATTACAGGCAGTCTGATCTCCGAGCATCTCAGGATACCACGGGATAAGCTGAAGGATATTGAAATCGGGCAAGCAGGAATTATCAACCGGGATGGACAAAAGCTGGGAGTATACCGGGAGACGAAGGATAAGTATTATTTTATTTCGACCAAATGCCCGCATCTGGGCTGCAGCCTGGAATGGAACCAGAATGAACTGACCTGGGATTGTCCCTGCCATGGATCCAGATTTGATATTCATGGTAAACTTATTAGCAATCCTGCTATGAGAGATGCCTTTGATGCATGCCAGAGGAAGAAGAAAAGTTAATTTTGCATCGATGGTAACAATAATATAATCGATGATTTATCATTGATATTATCATTGAGATCAAAGAGTGCTATAATTGGAGTGATAAAGCTCTTATTTTGAGAGGAATTTTAAAAGGTATTTTTGAAGGAAGGGTTCTAAGAATATAGTAACAGTAAAAGAGTGGGTTATCTCACTCTTTTACTGTATAAAGCACGCATTATAAAAAGCTGTAAAAGGACGCGATTGGATCCGTCACCTGATGAGAATGAATCGAATTGCAGCAATTTATCATATCGGAGAAATTACCTTAGTCAATGCATATTTCATATTTTCACATTTTTTATACATAATAAGGCGTTAAATTATTGTTAATCGTTAAAATAAAACTTTTAGAAACTGGAAAGAGTCTCTTGTGCAGGAGAATAAGATAGACTACACTTTTTCGCTCATCCAAAGTGGAAGAAAGGATATACTTGGAGCAGATCAAAGTAACTAATTCCGAAATTATCATTTTAGTGCATTATTTCTCTTTAGTGCAATATTTCTTTTTAATGCAATATTTTTCTTTGATGCAGGATGTTAAGAATGAAAGGAGGGTTGTCATGAAGCAGGGTAGGGTACATACGCAGGAAGATGTAAGGGATATCGTGGAACGGTATTCCGACATGGTATATAAAATAGCGCTTTCCTATACAAGGGATAAGACAGTTGCCGAGGATATCCTTCAGGAGGTGCTGATTAAGTATATGACGGCTTCCCTTGAATTTCACGATGAGGAGCATAAAAAGGCATGGATGATCCGGGTGACCGTAAATGAATGCAACAAATATTTCCGCTCGGCATGGAACAGAAAAAAAGTGCCCCTGGAGGATATCTATTCCTTTGACGACCCGGAAAAGCACGAGGTCTTTTATGCGGTAATGGAATTGCCGATGAAGTACCGGGTCATCATCCACCTGTATTATTATGAAGAACTGTCCGTGAAAGAAATAGCAAAGCTTATGAGGATGAAGGAAAATACGGTAACTTCGAGATTATACCGGGGAAGAAAGTTGTTGAAGGAGATATTGGAGGTAGAATATGAATTTGGATGATTATAGAGAGGCTATGAAAGAAATACCAGTTGCTGCAAAAGGACTTGACAGGAAGCTGCTTGAAAGAGTGGAAGCCAGAAAAAAAGCTAAGGACAAACTGGTTACCAGGAAGATTATGCCGATATTCGCCCTTGCGGCAACGATTGTACTGCTGTTATGCACCGCCTGGTACAAAGTGTCCTTGGATACTCCGGCCATCGCTGTCAAGGTATATGCGGCAGAAGCGGAAGGGATCCCCCTGTCCGAAAGCTTTGTTACGATCGATGAACAGGTAACCCCTTTTTATGGCGGCTATACGGTAGATGGGCAGGGAAAAAAGCAGGGTGCAACCATGACTTACCACATCCGTTTTACCTGTGAGGGAGAAGGAATTGATACGATTACCTATATCCTGTCAGAAAAGAAAGTGACCCGTGATAACCGTGAAAGTGCAAAGGCATATTATGTTGAGAACATCACCCTTCCAGTGGATGAATACCGTCAATTAAAGAAGGATAAGATGGAGAGCTTTATCAGTGGCTTCTACGGAGAAGGAGAAGAAAATGCTACAATCATTAATATAATAGGCAGCTCCTATACCGTAAAGTATGAGGAGCAGGAGAAAATAGCCTATGGACTGGTAGTTGCCGCTACTGTAGACGAAGAGGATGATTACCATTGTGAGGACGTGGTGATTCGAGCGAGGATAGGGATGACGAATGGAAGTACGGTTAATAAGCAGTTTCTCCTTGATTTCGGAGAAGATGCCTTTCATACCGTCCGGGTAAAAATATTAAATTAGCAACAGAGAAGAAATGTATGGATGGAATGGAAACAAAAAATAAAAATAATAGTATCATTTCATAAAAAATCACTTGCATTCTTCTATAGTTCTTGGTATAATAAAGTTCGTTCGCTGGACATTATCCGGTGCACAACATATGGTTTTGCAGTCGTGGCGGAATTGGCATACGCGCTAGACTAAGGATCTAGTCCGGGTTTCTGGGTAGGGGTTCAAGTCCCCTCGACTGCAGTATGTTTTACAGCACTTCGGTTATACAGCTTGTAGGAGGTGTTAGCCGAAATGTTAGCCACAATTTGAGGTCATGCGGTCACATGACCTTTTTTCTTTTGCGTGCATTAAAAGATATTACATTGCCTTCCTTGTCTCCATCTCCAATATTCCTTGTCAATGAAAGGTCTATTTCGTCAGCAGCTCGAGAGTCGATATCACCTGTAACATGTTGGTATATATCTCTAAGCGTTTTTACATCTGCATGTCCAAGACGAGCGGCAGCAACCTTGTCCGGTATGCCGAGATCCATCATAAGGGTTGCGTGGTAATGCCTTAAATCGTGAAATCTCACACCTTTAATCCCATATTTTTTTGTTAAATTTTTAAAGTGTTCAGAGTATGCCTTGGGTTGCCACATTGGTATAACTGCATCACACTGGCCCGCCCTACTCGTCCCCTTAAAAATAGATAGACGGTCAATCACAAAAAGTGGCATCAATATTTTTCTTGCACTCGTCCTGCTTTTTGGCGACTTAGTAACAATTCCATTGAAATCTACTTTTGCCTTGTTAATCGAAATAACCCCAGCGCACAGATCAATATCTTCCCATGTGAGCCCAAATACTTCGCTCCGGCGCAATCCGCAACCTGCCGCAAGAAGAATTGGTATTTCGTCATTCGTATCTTTAACCGCGTTCATAAGTGTAGAAAATTCCTCCTTCGTAGGCAGCGTTGGAACGTATGCTTCTTTGGACCCCAGTAAGACACTGTCTGCGGGGTTGCTTGTTATAAGCTTGTTTTTAACTGCATAGTTAAAGGCTGCTTTAAGGAACTTATTGAGCTTAATTGCGGTATTAACTGTTATTGGAGGATTCTCTCTAGTGGTTTCTTTCCCGTTCGTAATAATGCTCGTTATTCTATAATTTGCCATGCGATCCTTATAAAAACAATCAAGGGTTATGGGTTTGATGGCGCCTAGTTTCGCGTGCTTAAAATATGGATCAAAGTGTGACTCTATATACATTTTGTACAAAGAACGTGTTGTTTCTGCCCATCTCTTCTCGTTGTAACCATAATAATTCCACAGAAAAGGAATGAGCATTTCTTTACTCCCTGGAAGCGTTAACTCGTGTTGTAATTCATATTTCAGATCGGTGAGGGCTTTTTCTGCATCTTCCTTGTAATGGAATGTTTTAGTGGTAAGTCGGATGCGCTTGCCCTCTGCGTCTTTCCCTGCATCAACAGCCCCGATCCACTTATTGGGCCTGATTTGATACACTGTTCCTTTCATTAATTTTATCTCTCCTGTCTTTTTGATTTTTCATCGCCGACAAGCCAATCAAGTGTCACTCCAAAAATTTCTCTCAATTCAAGCAACATGTCCAGGTTTGGCCGCATGATGTCGGCTTCATATCTGGTTATAGTTGATTTTGTTACTCCTAATTTTTCAGCTAAGTCCGCCTTGGATAAGCCATTTATCTCTCGTAATTCCGTAATTCTATTTCCTACAGTATCCATGGTACACCTCCTACGAAATGTATTATACAACATATGTGCGTGTGACGCAACTAAAAAGTGAAAATAATTTAAAATAGTTATTGACAGTGGTTGCGTGGTGGTGTATCTTGTAATTAGGAGTTGCGTACAAAGCAACTAGAAGGGAGAGTCAACATGAGAAATAACAGGGCAATTAAAAAGAAAAAATTACTAAGACTCAAGTATTACCGAGACCTTTACGAAATTACTGCGGACGAGTTGGCTGAAATTATTGGAAAGTCTCCTAATACATATCGTCAAAAAGAGAATCGGAGAATCCCATTTTCCTATGATGAAATTGTATTGATAATGGATCGAATTAATAAGTCGGCCGCAAAATCGTCCGGGGAACGTCACACATTTGAACAAATTTTTTTACCCTAAAGTTGCGTATAACGCAACCAGCTCAGAAAGCAGTACACATTGAATAATCATAGAGGAGGTGAACAGAGTGGAAAAAGCACCAGAAGAACTTTTAAAAGAAAATAATGAATTGTTGAAAGCTGCGCAGATGAGAGCCACGGGAAGCGGATATGATATTGATAAAATACAAAAAGCATCCCTTGACTACATCGATGCAGCCAAGGGTTTGAAGCTAAATGCAATTGAATTTTATATGTCCTTGGGTAAAGCAAAGGAGTTAGTCTCTCATTCTTTATCAATAAGTGTCATACCTGATATTACAGCTGATGATGCAAAAGTGTAATCGTTGATAAAATCAAGATACTGTGCTTCACGTATGATGTATTCATCTGAGTTGTTTGTGGATATGCGAGATTGCATTTTGACAGTGGCAAAAGCGATGCCTATGTCATGAGCTTTTTGCTCTAAAGTCATAAGTTTTTTCTCCTTTCGTACGCATTCCGTCTGATACACGGTAACTACATTATAGGAGAATAGGAAGAAATTTGCAATAAAAAGAAGGAGGTACATATTGAACCAATTAATTAACACAACAAATCAAACGCCAATCGAGATCGCGTTGCAGATCGACGAAAACGGAATGACAACGGCTACAAAGCTATATGAGTTTTTGGAACTCAACCAGAGCAATTATTCAAAGTGGTGCAAGGTTAATATCACGGATAATCAATTTGCGACTGAAGGCGAAGATTATTATCCATTCGTACTCAAGTACGAGTCGTTGACAGGCGAGAAAGAAAGGCAGGATTTCACACTCACTGCAGCCTTCGCGAAAAAGCTTTCCATGACTGCCAAAAACGAGAGGGGCGAACAGGCCCGGCAGTATTTTATTCAGACAGAGGACAAGCTCAAGGAGCTGGCGATCTGCAGCAGCGTCCTGTATGAATTATCTCCTGAGCTGCAAGCCATCTTCGCCCATGATAAAAAGCTTCAGTTCATTGTGCAACATCTTGACGGCCAGGAGAAGAAGATCACGGACGTTGATAAGGACCTTCAGACTTTTAAGCAGGACATGCCTCTCCTGGGGATTGAGGAAAGCAGGATCACGGCTGCTGTAAAGAAGAAGGGTGTCCACTGTCTGGGAGGGAAGGATTCTGAGGCCTATCAGGATAAATCGATACGGCAAAGAGTCTACTCGGATATCTATGGTCAGTTAAAACGAGAGTTCGGAGTGGATACCTACAAGGCGATTAAGCGTAACCAGACAGACATTGCGGTATCGATTATTGAGGCTTACGAGCTGCCTATGGCTCTGGCGGAGGATATTAATGATCTGAATGCCCAGATGGTGTTGCAATAACCGCCTAAGCGGTAGAAAGGAGTACATATTGAACAATCATATAGGAGGTGAAGACAGATGGAGGGTAATTCCCTCGGAGTTCACGTTGATGACTGCTCAATGATAATTATATTTGATAACGAGCAATTATTTCACGGAGCAGTAGAAGCAAATCCCCACCTTAAATATCTAGTGGGGAAGAGCGAACATGACAGGCAACTTGTGCCAGGAGTCTATATTGCTGGAGTAATTAAAAAGGATAGTGAGGCGGACCTTCTTTGGTCCAGCTAAAAACTATGTGAGTTGGAAGTTTATTCACGTCCTCTGGAAGAAGTTTTACAAATTTCCATCCAAGTGATTTGTATGCCATGACAACGCTTTCAACCTCTGTAATATGATTAGTTTTTAACTCATGCGTATAATGGTTCATTGCTGTACATCTTCTCTTATGTATTTCAGTTAGGACAAACTGATATAAAAATTATACCACATAATAACAAATATACCATCAGAAAGGAAATTAACAAATGGACAAAACCTTTGAAAGCAACCAAGTAACCATTGCCGGCACCATTGCCAGTGAATTCACCCTTAGCCATGATATATTCGGCGAAAACTTTTACACTGCCAACCTTTCGGTTGAGCGCCTGAGCGGTACATACGATACTGTGCCCATCATGGTGTCGGAGCGGCTCTTTGATGTACACCATGACTGTACGGAGAGGCCGGTTGAGATCTTCGGACAGCTCCGGACCTATAACCAGCATGAGGGCAATAAGAGCAAGCTTGTACTTTCTGTATTCGCCCGTGAGATTAAGATTATAGACGAGCTGCCGGACAGCAGCCACACAAACAGCATCAGTCTTGATGGCTATCTGTGCAAAGATCCTGTTTACCGCAAGACTCCGCTAGGCAGGGAGATTGCTGATTTGCATCTTGCAGTCAACCGCCCCTATGGTAAGTCGGATTACATTCCATGTATCTGTTGGGGACGGAATGCTATGTTTGCGGAAAGCCTTAAAGTTGGCGATCACATCCGGTTATCCGGACGGATCCAGAGTCGGGAGTACCAGAAGAGAATCAGCGAGGATGAGGCAGAGACCAGGACGGCGTATGAGGTGTCTGTCAGCCGAATGGAGTCTATAGGAGGTGAGGACACAGAGTGAAGCAAAAGATACTTAATGTGACAGCTTTTATCCTAGTTTTCGGATCGATCCTGTACATATACGGGATAGCCGGCAGCCTGGAACTGTCAATGATCACAGTTGGACAAGCATTTTTCCGTTGCACGATAGGATTTATCGTCATGATGGGCGGAGTCCTGCTAACAAAATCAAGGGAGGAGGCATGATATATGGCAATGCAAATAGTTATTCCGGTGGACAATGCGGCTGTCAAGGAACAAAGATCTTATCTCATGACACTGCTTACATATGCTAATGACGTAGCACCGCACAGTACATATGTCAAGGTCAATAAGACAAAGGAAGCCTTGTATGAAGCTAAAGGGATGTACCGCGTATTAAATTCGCTGGAGCTAATCAGAGAACAATCCATCATTGGAGAGGATATCGATAGGATCGAGGCCAAGATACAGGGCATTTACGAAGAGAAGCGCCGGAAGGAATATCCGAAATGGAGACCGTAGCCTATGGAGCCCAGATATGCAAAGTGCAGTTACTGCAGGGTGAAATGGAATATCGATATCGAAAAGGTTATCCCACCATCTGGCTACGAGTGTCCCTGGTGCAGCAAAAGAAAACGGACCATAAGGAGCTGCAACTCGCTTAAGGTCCAGAAATAAATAATCTATGCTTATTATAAGCGAAATTTTGAAGGAGGTCAACAAGATATGAAAAACACAGGTATTGTTAGGAAATTAGATGAATTGGGCAGGATCACACTTCCGATTGAATTAAGAAGGACTATCGGCGCCGAGGATCGTGAGCCCTTCGAGATTTATACGGATGAGGATACGATCATTCTTAAAAAGTATACTCCGGACAAGCCGGCATGTGTGCATTGTGGAGATACCAAAAGCCTGCAGAAGGTCGGAAGTAAATATATTTGTCGGAAATGTGCCATTGAAGCGTATGCCATAACCCGGGAGGTATAAAGCCTATGGATAAATTAGAACTTGAAAAGGCTAGGCAGTTGCGGAAGATTGCCGAGTCCAGGGAGCCAGCAGAACCGATAGCAGATTTTAACGTAAAGCGGTTTGCAGATGGGCGGTTTACAGTGGCTGCAGAAGGCAGCCTGATTGAAATCGCTATGATGGTTGCTAAAGGCTTGCATGACATTGAGATGCTGGATCCGGCAGCAAGAATGATATTTTCAATGGCTTTTCGAGAATATATGGAGGTATAAGCCTATGAGTCAAAATTATTGGTATTGCCCGGTATGTAAGGGCAACTTTGATCATGGAGAGCTATGCGACTGTCAACAAAATGAGGAGGATGAATTTTATGAGAATGACGCTGAAAAAGATCATTATACAGAACTTCAAAGGGTGTAAGGATCGGACTATAGATTTTAGTGACCGGACCGCTATAAAAGGAATTAATGGATCCGGAAAGACAACGATTGCCGATGCGGTTATGTGGGTACTCTTCGGGAAGGATAGCACCGGAGCATCTTCCTTCGATATCCGACCACGGGATTCCTTTAACAGTGAGATTGACTTTCTGGACATTAAGGTCGAGCTGGTCCTGGATGTAGACGGCAAAGAGATAACCTTTGTTAAAACCCAAAAGCAAAAATGGGTTAAGAAGCGCGGATCCGAGGAGCAGACCTTCCAGGGTAATGAAAATCTCTTTGAAATCAATACCATTCCCAAAGCAGAGAAGGAATTCAAGGCTTACATAGATGCAATCATCCCGGAAGAAGTATTTCGGTATGTATCAAATACCAATGCCTTCATGGCTTTAAAGCCTATGGACCGCCGGAAGACGTTGTTCAAGCTGGTTTCTGATATGACGGACGCGGATGTTTTGGCTACACATCCAAAATTTCAGCCACTGGCTGACCAGCTGGCACAGTTTACGTCAGAGGAAATCCTTTCCCGGGATAAGAAGGCCCTTCTGGAGAATAAGCGCAAGCTGGAAGAGATCCCTGCCCGGATCGACGAAGTCAGCAAATCAATTATTGAACAGGACTATTCAGGCGCTGAAGCAAAGCTGCAGGAGTTGCGGGCGCAGCTGACGTATGTGACAGATGATAATTCCGATGCAGCCATGTATGAGCAGATTAACCAGCTCAAGGTGGAGATCGCCAAGTACAAGGGTGAACTGCAGGAAATTGAACGCAAAGCAAATGCCGGGATAAACAAGGCCCGTCAGGATGTACAATGCCGGATTATTGATGTTGATCAAGCCCTGACCAGGGCTGTCAATCAGGTATCAGCTGATGAAAGGCAACTTGCGAACACCAAGTCTCTTATCTCCGGAAATGAAGAAAGACTTCAAAGACTGAGCAGCGATTATACCGCTGAGAAAGTCAGGGAAATGTCCGAAGGTGCCAACATCTGCCCTGTGTGCAAGCAAGAGTATCCTGCAAGCATGAGGGAGAATATGAAGGCCGCCTTTAAATCCGAGAAGGAGAAGCGGCTCAAGGAAATTGACCAGTCAGGCAAGAGTTTATCGGATACTATTAAAGCTTACAATGTTCAGAAGTTGGAACTTGAGGCGAAAATATCTGGCGCCAAGGCCGATATTGAAAGACTGCATTCCGAAAAAGAGCGGTTGCAGCACGAACTGGGAGCACTGCCTGTATCAGCTGATTTATCGCACAATGATGTATATTTAGCCGCCGAAAATTCTTTAATAAACGCCGAAGGTAACCTCCAGATCGCCCTGGATATGACCCGTGATGCAGACGCAAGAAAGCAAGTGATATCTGAGAGAAAAAGAGCTATTCAGTACGAGATCGATGCCATGAACCGCATCCTTGCCGGCAGGAAAACGGTTGCTAATGCCAAAGCCAGGGTTGAAGAACTAAAGGTTGAGCAGCGCCGGCTGTCTCAGGATATCGCAAGCACCGAGCGTGAGATTTACCTTCTCGAAGAATTTAACAAGGCGAAGATCAATCTATTATCGGATAGGATTAATGCTCATTTCAAGGTGGTCCGGTGGAAACTTTTTGAGAGACAGATTAATGGCGGTTACAACCAGATATGCGAGCCCTTGATCAATGGACAGGCCTACAGCTCAGCCCTTAACTCTGGACACAAGATCCTGGCAGAGTTAGATATCATCCAAGCTTTGCAACGCATTTATGAGATATCGGCACCGGTATTTCTGGACAATGCCGAGCGGATCAACGATTTCAACATACCGGATATGGATTGCCAGCTGATCACTTTATCAGTGACCGACGATCCGGAGCTGAAGGTGGTGAATGAATAATGAGGAGTGAAAAGGACTCCAGAGGCTGCCTATGGGTAGCCTGTAGTGAATGCAACCGGGGAGGCAATGGGTCGGATCCGGATAAGTGCAGCTGCGGTGGAAGATGTAAGAAGTTTAACGGAGCAGGCTGCTTTTCCGGGGAATTGATAGATAAACACAAGGAGGAATTAGATCATGGCAGATAAAAATGCAGTAGCAACTCAACCAAGGATGGGCATAGCTGCCTACCTTGCCAATGATAAGGTGAAGGCAAATGTTATACAGGTAGCCGGACAAAAGAACAGTCAGAGATTTATTGCAAGCGTGGTGTCAGCTGTTCAGACCAATCCAGCCCTGCAGGAATGCAGTAATACAAGTATTCTCAGCTCAGCGCTCCTGGGAGAGGCTCTTAATCTATCCCCCAGCCCGCAACTTGGCCAGTATTATATGGTTCCATACAAGAAAAAAGACCGTAACGGAAATGTTGTTTCGGTGGAGGCTCAATTCCAGCTGGGAGCTAAGGGATATAAACAGCTGGCCATGAGAACGGGACAATACCTGGATATCGACTGTATTTATATCCACGAAGGCGAGTATCTCGGCAGGGACAAGTTCACCGGCAAGCCGAAGTTTGAATTTATTGAAGAGGATGAAGTCAAGGAAGCGCTGCCAGTCATTGGATACCTGGCATACTTCGAACTAATTAATGGCTTCAAGAAACAGCTTTACTGGTCCAAGGCGAAGATGGAGAAGCATGCTGATACATATTCGCAGGCTTTTAGTTTAGAGGCATATAGAAAACTTCAAAAAGGAGAAATACCGGAAAAGGAGCTCTGGAAGTATTCCTCTTTCTGGTACAAATCCTTTGATGAGATGGCAGAGAAGACCATGATCCGCCAGCTGATCAGTAAGTGGGGGATCATGAGTATTGAGATGGAGGATGCATATACCAGGGACATGGCTGTGATCGATGAACAAGGCAATCCTCATTATGTTGATAATAAAGAGGTGCCAATTGATGAGGTAGTGGCCCATGAGATCAGGGTTAATGCAAACTCAGAGGAATTCCAGGAGCCTGATAAGCCTGACTGGATGCCGGAGGGATGATATGCAGCTGAGATGTTTGGGAAGTTCCTCTTCAGGAAACTGCTACCTCTTGGAAAATGAAACGGAATGCCTGGTCCTGGAGGCTGGGCTTCCTTTCATATCGGTAAAGAAGGCGTTGGATTTCAATATATCAAAGATCGTTGGCGTTCTCGTTACTCATGAGCATGGTGATCACGCTAAGTATGTTAAAGACTATGTAAATGCAGGAATAGAAGCTCGTATGTCGCTTGGCACTGCAGAGAACATTGATGCCGAACACTTAACCATTACTCTTATGAGAGAGGGTGATTGGTATCAAATTGGTAGTTTTTTTGTTACTCCATTTCCAGTTATCCATGATGCTGCTGAACCATTCGGATTTATTATACGGAATTGGAATATGGGGACTTTGCTCTTTGCTTCTGATACAGAGTACATAAAGCAGAATTTCAAGAATCTCAAGCTCAATCATATCATGGTTGAATGTAATTACAGCCAGAAGATCATTGACAATAGAATGAACCATGGCGAGACCGTCAAGGGCCTCCGGGATAGAGTTTTACAGTCCCACATGGAGCTTGAGACCTGCAAGGAGTTTATCCTGGCAAATGCCACAGCCTCTCTTGATACTATCACTCTTTTACACCTCAGTGATGGGAATAGCGACGCCGAACAATTCAAAAAAGAAATTCATGAGATTCATCCATTTGGTCCGGTATATGTAGCTGACAAAGGGCTTGTGGTGAATCTGGATATCGTACCATTTTAATCAGGAACCTCCGGTATAACATATCACAAATGGCACCGGTTTGACCTACCTTATCCGAATCGGGAGCGGTTGACCGCCGCTTCCGGAGAAAGGAGATATATAGATTGACAATAATTGAAGATACTCGCCAGCAGGCGGATAAACATAAAATTGAGAACGCCCAACTTGAAAAGCTCGGAGTAAAGCTCCTTAGGAGCAAGCTTCCGGTTGGGGATTATGCGAATATCAAAGATTTATCCGTAGTTATCGACAGCAAAAAGGACCTGCAGGAATGTGTGGGCAATATCTGCGGAAAGGAACATGGCCGCTTCCGGAGAGAATGCCAACTTGCCCAGGAGCACGGGATCAGGCTTATCATCCTGGTGGAGCATGGCTGGGGGATAAAAAGTATTGAGGATGTGGCGTTATGGCATAATCCCCGGATCGATGTCTTTGAGCGCAAAATCAAGTCTATGCAGCGCAGATGTATTTCCACTGCCGGCATGAGACCGCCGACAAGCGGAGAAACACTTTCCAAAGCCATGCGTACCATGCAGGAGAAGTACGGTGTTGAATTCCTGTTCTGCTCCAGGGGAGATGCCGGGAAGAAAATTGTTGAAATCCTGGGTGGTGAATAACCATGCGGAGCTACCGCCAGAGAATAGCGGTCCAGATGCACCAGAAACCCAAAAATGAGAAGCCGGCAACAATCAAGAAAGATAGAAAAACACCGTATGTTGCCACCAGGGAATATCTGATAAATGCAATCAGGATGTACGGGGAGATACTAACAAGGTTTGATCCGTTTTCTGACGAGTGGGCTATCTGCAGCGACATTATATTCAGGCATAAGATGGATCTTGAGATACTGGAAAAAGGATCGCACGAAGAGCGTAAGGGGGTAATCGAGGAATATGGCAGAGGAAGCCATTAGGCAGTTTACGAAGCAGGAATTTAATACAGAAGCCCCCTACAAGCTTTTATTTGATCTCAGGAATAACAGATTCAGGTATAATCAGGTATTTACTGCCCTCAAAGAAAATGCATCCAGCGTTGGATTTAAGGATTTTGGGCGGATGCTAAAAGCTTATGCTGAGGAACAGGCGGGCAAAGGCGTCATAATCGATAATGTAACGCAGTTTGACAGTCAGGAGTTGGAGCTTAAGACGGGGGAATGGCTGGCGGACGATTTTGGGGTTACCCGGCGCAATGAGCGTAACGGTGAAGATATAGCATGTGTCCATCCGATTATGCCGGTGGAGTGTCTGACAAACATCGATACCGGTACCGAGAAGCTTCGGATCGCTTTCCGGAAGGGAAAGATCTGGCGCAATGAGATATATGAACGCCGGACCATTGCCAGTGCGAACAATATTCTGGAGCTGGCCAACAATGGGGTGGCCGTAACCTCGGAGAATTCAAAATACCTGGTCCGGTACCTGCATGATGTTGAGAACCTTAATTATGATATTATGCCAAAACACAACTCCGTAGGCCGATTGGGATGGACCAATAATGACGGATTTAGTCCCTATGTAGATGATTTGATTTTTGACGGAGCAAATAACTTCAAAAACATATATGACTCGGTACGTTCCGAAGGAAGCTTTGATACCTGGCTTGACATAGCTAAAAAAGTCAGGGCAACGGATTCACCGGCAAGGATCATGCTGGCGGCAAGCTTCGCCAGTGTCCTGCTAAAGATTTTGGGCAAACTCAACTTCATGGTTCACTTATGGGGCGGCACAGAATCCGGTAAGACGGTTTCCCTAATGCTGGCAGCCTCCGTATGGGCTTATCCGGGTGAGGATGGATACATACAGACCTTTAACGGCACGCAGGTCGGAATTGAGCTTCTTGGAGGCTTTGTAAACAGCATGCCTCTCATCATGGATGAATTCCAGCTGGTTAAAGATAAGAAAATGTTTGAAACAATCGTATACATGCTCTGTGAAGGCATGGGACGTATCCGGGGGAAAAAGACCGGAGGAATACAGGACACACAGACCTGGAAGAACTGTACTCTAACCTCCGGGGAATCCCCGATAACCAATGCTTCCTCCGGAGGTGGCGCTGTTAATCGAATTATTGAAATAGAATGCCAAAACAAACTTTTTGAAGATGCTCCAGCGGTCGCTGATATCGTCAGGAAGAACTATGGTCATGCTGGGAGGTTGTTTATATTGTTTCTCAGCAATGACGCTGCAAAAGAGGAAGCAGCGAGGTTATATAAAGAATTTTATAATGCCCTCGGTACTGACTCAACCGAGAAACAAACCATGGCTGCAGCAATTCTTCTAACAGCTGATGCATTGGCTACTAAATGGATCTTTGCTGACAGCAACGCCTTAAAGGCGGAGGATGTTGAAAAATTTCTTCATTCAAAGGAATCGGTTGATGTTAATCTGCGGGCTTATGAATATTTCAGAGATGTCGTGGCGGCTAATCACTATAAATTAATACGTAACGGCATAGCTCCCAATGGAGAGTGCTGGGGAAGCATATCCGGCGGAAGGACCAATGTACTTAAGACGATCTTTGAGAGGATTTGTGACGACGGAGGATATGACTCAAAAGCTCTTTCCTCCTGGATGCGGCAAAAAGGTTATAGCGAAACGGCAGATGATAGACCATAAAAAAAAGTTAGCGTAAATGGAGAGAAACTGTGGTGTATATGCATGCCGAGGCCGGACACTGAATTTGAATCGGTTGGTCAGATTAAGACTCCATTTGACCGGACCGAACCCCGGGAAGATGATTGGCCGGAGGAACGATGGAGAGTTATATCGGATCAATAATTACGATTTTGTGATTGCGGTTCCCGTCGGTTCCCGTAAAAAATAAAATAACGGGTACCGATAAAACCAGTAAAATCAAGGCTTTGAGACCTGCGGTTCCCGTTTTTCGACGGTTCCCAAGAATTTTTATTACTTTATATACAAATAAATATATAAAAAGCATTCTCTATACGCGCGTAAAACTAACGGGAACTACGGGAACCGTGCCAGTTTTGCCTAAAAAATCAAGGCCTTAGCGGTTCCCAAGCCAACGGGAACCGTACGGGAACCGCGGGAACCGCATGGAGGTTTATATGATACCAGATCATGAGACAGTGAAGCAGATCATGAATGAGGTCTACAATAAATTTTATCTTAAATGGCGCAGGGAGCTTACCCTGGATAACGTCGGCCAGATGATGCAGGAGGCTTATGCGCTGGAGCATAAATATGACTGCAGCTTGTGCCGGCATATGATAGTGGATCTGATTGAGTGTATCGAAAATGAGAGGAGGAGTGAGGATGGCAATATACAGAATAGCACCGGAAATTGAAGATTATTTTGAAGAGCAATACGAAAATTGTGGAATAAAGGTTGTTCCTGGACACTGGCCTGAAATGAAAACAAAGGAAGATGTGGATAAATGGATCAGCGGATTGAAGATGATTGCGGGTTTCTTCACGTCAGATGAAAGCGAGGGTGATGAGGATGAGTGATTTAATCAGTCGCAAGGCATTGGTGAAAGATATCAGAAAACATGTATCCGGTACTCCGTTGCAGGAAATGTTTGAAACAATCGTAGACAGTCAGCCTACCGCTTATGATGTGGATAAGGTTGTGGAGAGGCTAGAATGTGAAAAAGGGAATGAGTCTGATTATATAAATCAGGATGATAAAAGATTGGTAAGGCACTGGAATTTATGTATAGATAATTGTAGGCAAATTGTGAAAGGCGGTGGCAAGGATGAATAAGCAGGAGATTGAAAAGGCAATTGAATTTTTAAAACCATACACAGTATCAAGTGGCTTTGATACAGAGAAAAAAGGATATTTTAAAGCAGCCATATCCGCCCTACAGCAACAATTAACCGGTGGATGGATACCGATAACGGAACGGATGCCGGATATGAAAGAGTGTCAAGCAAATGATTGTAGATTTATTGTGACAGATGGAAACAGAAGATATCAGGACTGGTTTGATTATGAAGATAGTTATTTCGATAGATGTGAATGCAATGGACTTGGACTAAAGAAAGATAATTGTGTTATCGCATGGCAGCCAATGCCGGAGCCATACAGGGAAGAGGGATCCAAGTGAGTGAGGAATTACAGGAGGTTGTTGACAGTAGCCCCGAGTGGTATACAAATTTACAGCTGGAGGATGCAAAGGAATTCATCAGGTCAAACATGGCCAGTGCATCCAGGAGCTTCATAGCGATAGGCTATTATCTTAAATACATAAAGTCCAACAAACTGTATGAGCAGGATGGATACAGCAGTGTTTGGGATTTTGCTCAGAACGAATTTAATATATCCCGTACCTGGGCGGGAAGATGGATGGCAATCAATGATCGGTTTAGCAAGGATGGTAATTCCCCTGTTCTCTTGGAACAGTATACCGGGTTCAGTGCCAGTAAGTTGGCTGAGATGCTTGCATTAACCGACGAGCAGCTGGAGCAGGTAGCAATTACAACTACGGTGGCTCAGATCAGAGATATAAAGCAGCCTGAAAAGGATTGTGCGATATCGCACAAAATTCAGGAGCCGGAGAAGGTTGAAACCGTAGAGGCCGACATCATCCAGACGGTACCGGAGGATCCGGAGCAGTACACATATCAGGATGTCAAGGAAGAGTTGGACAAACTGACCGAGTATGTCGAGTCGTATCGAAAAGATGGCGGTAACTTCCCCGGCCGTCGAAAAGCTAAGATGCGGCTGGATGCAATGCCGGAGTTGCCCATCCTTCGCAACAATGACCAGCGGAAGGAATTTATCGAGGCTTATGAAACCTGGCCGATCTGGATTGACCTGGAGCAGACAGGGGAGCGGTATTACCGGTATGATTTCGAGAACGGTGACAGCTTTGTGATTAAGGTATCCAGGACGGATCGAAAGCACTATGACTGGAGTACCGGCAAGGCAGTTGAAGTCCAGGGATTAAGGTATGAGTATCAGGAGGAATACATTCTTAAGCCGGGTAAGCAATTCCGGGATTGTGCGAACTGTATATCTGGTATGGTGGATTATCTGAAAGACCTACAGAAGAAAGGGGCCTGACATGGACTACGACAAGAAGCTGATCGACAAGGCCATGCGCTCACGCTGCAAGATCTGTCAGGAATACATATCAGAGGCCGAGGCAGAGGACTGGAGGTTCCAGGCCTGCAAAACTACCAGGGGGGGGGTACAGCTTTGTACACTCCCGGTGCCTGGACGGTGAGAAGGAGGTGGATGTAATTGGGAAAAAGAAAAACTGATAACCTGCGGAGCCCGCGGGAAATAACCTTAGACAGGGATAAGCATTATGACAGGTACATAAAGGCGGACAAGTTCAAAAGGGCAAATCAGCCCGAGTCACAACAGGAAACCAGAGAGGTCCCTGCTGATAGCCGAATAAGACCCTGCTGGAGCTGCGATTGTGTTAATGACAAGGGATTCTGTGATAACTAATTCCTGCATGCGGTGCTAAGGGATGGATGCAGGATGCTTACAGAGTGAGAAGGGAGGCAATTATGCAGGAGAACTATTACGCACTACTGATTTGTATCCTCCGTCCGGATTTTACAATTGATCGGAGCCTAACATATATGCTGTGCGGCAGATTGCATAAAAGAATGCCATGCAAGCACAGTACGCATGATATGATCCTGATGAAATCCAGAGGAATGACCAATAAGGAGATTTCTGAAATGCTGGGGATAAAGCAGGGAACGATACAGAAAAGAATAAGGAGATATCTTGACAGGGAGGTTATAGCCACATGAAAACACTATTACGATATCCCGGCAGCAAGCAGCGAATTGCTCCCTGGATCATATCCCATATGCCAAAGCATCACAGTTACCTGGAGC
>JAEZFH010000310.1 GCA_023437885.1 Bacillota bacterium
TGTATACACCATTGACGAATTAAATGCAAATCTTTATGATATTTTGGATGAAGTAGAAAAAAAGGCTCTTGTCAGTCTGGGCAACAGCAATGTCAGATATTCCTTAAAGGATAAGGTACATAACGGAAGACTGTATGTGGATCAGGGCACCATTGCAGGTTGTGCAGGCGGCGGCTTTGAAAATATCTGTGATGCGGCCGACATCTTAAACGGTCGTTTTATCGGTGCAGATGAATTCTCCCTGAGTGTATATCCAGCCAGCCAGCCGGTATTCATGGATTTGGTAAAGAACGGCTCTGTTGCCAGATTAATGGCAAGCGGAGCAACCATACGTACCGCCTTCTGCGGTCCCTGCTTCGGCGCCGGAGATGTTCCTGCCAATAACGGCTTCAGTATCCGTCATACCACAAGAAACTTCCCCAACCGGGAGGGTTCCAAGATAACCAACGGCCAGGTTGCATCCGTCGCTTTAATGGATGCCAGATCCATTGCCGCAACAGCAGCCAATAAGGGCTACTTAACCTCGGCAGAGAATATTGATGTGGACTTCACCAGACCGAGCTACTATTTTGACCGTACCATTTACGATAACCGGGTTTATCATGGCATAGGAAAACCGGACAGCAGCGTCGAACTTAAATTCGGCCCCGGAATCGTGGATTGGCCACCCATGACACCGTTAAGTGAGGATATGATCCTGAAAGTGGTATCCGTGATCCATGATCCGGTGACTACCACCGATGAATTAATTCCATCCGGTGAGACCTCTTCCTTCCGTTCCAATCCCCTGGGTCTGGCGGAATTTACCCTGTCCCGGAAAGATCCGAAGTATGTGGGACGCGCGAAAGAGGTTCAGATGGCAGAAAAGGCAAGACTGGCTGCAGGAGCTGCAAATGAGAAGGTTCTTGAGGCTAATCCGGAGCTGAAAGAAGTATATGACAGGATTCAGGAGAAATTCTCCTTTCATCCGGATGCTGCGCAGATCGGAAGCACGATCTATGCCGTAAAGCCCGGTGACGGGTCTGCGAGAGAGCAGGCGGCCAGCTGCCAGAAGGTGCTGGGCGGTTTTGCCAATATCGCCAAGGAATATGCTACGAAGCGTTACCGCTCCAACCTGATCAACTGGGGCATGCTTCCCTTCCTCTTTAAAGAGGAGCTTCCCTTTGAGAATGGAGATTATCTGTTTATCAAGGATATCCGAAAGGCAGTTGCTGAGAAGACCGCTGAAATCAAAGCCTACGTTGTGAATAAGGATATGCAGGAATTCACACTTACCCTGGGAGAGCTTACGGAGGATGAGAGGGAGATTATCCTGAAGGGCTGTTTGATCAATTATTACCGCAGCTAAACAGGAAAAATGAGTAAGAACTGCCCTGGCGCACCGCAGCCTGGCGTTCAAGGAATATATTTGGCACAGATGCTTTCATAACATATAGGCAGGAGATACTCAGGTATATTTTGCCGTTGTTTACCGGGTATCTGTGCCAAATTCTATTTGAGCCGCTCTCTCAGTCGTTAATGCAATATATATTGCATTAAGCATTCCCAACTGTTAGAATATTATATAATAATGAAGAGGTAATAATTACCACAAAATATTGCGGGAAAAAGGAAGGGAGCGGGGGTATATGGATGATTATAAGAATACTTCTGAAAATAAGGAGGAGGATGGGACTAAGGAATTGAATGACCGCCGGGAGGAGCATTATCAATATCCTGACGGTGAAGCAGAAGATCACCGGAACGGGGCATCCGGCAAAAAGATCAGGAAAACCCTTTATGACCGTATTCGGGGCGGATTGATTCTTGTTTCTTATATCATATTTATCTTTTCTACTACGGTGGATTTCCTATTTCCTTTGACCAGTTTAGCAATAACACTCTATGTCCTCGCATTTTTTCTGCTTCCTCCGGTGAAAAAGTGGATTGCTGGAGGGATGTGCAGTAAAATCCTTCAGGGACTTTTGTCTTTTCAAGTGATCCTGTTCCTTATTGTTACGGTGAGCCTGTATTTTATCTTTGTATCTGACAGGTATGATTTGCATCTTACCTATTGGTTTGCCCTGCTTGGTATCTTTCTTCTGGCAACAATATCAATCCTGGAGGATATGGTATGGGATTACCGGGAGCGGAAGGAGAAGGGCCGCGCTGCTTTAATCGGAAGAAGCCTTTTGAACCTGGTGCTGTTCCTGATCTGGAGTGCTGTTATTGCTGTCGGAATTAGCTTCCTGACAGCGAGACCGCAGGATATCGTTCGTCTGGATGATCCCAGGGTGCCTGCCCGGGCCAGCATCTACCGTACGGATGATGACAGAAGCGGTAATCAAAGCCTTGATTATAATCAGATTTACAGCATTACCGATACAGGCTTCCTCACTTCCCTAACCGGTGATATGGAAGGAAGCACCTTAGAGGCAATGGATACCATTGCCGTTTGGAACTTCAAAAAAATGGAACGAATCAGGAAACCCTACCATATCCTCATGCTGGAGTATAATTTTGCTCCCGGGAATCATTTTCTGGAGTATCCCATGACCCAAATCATTGTTATGGAGAATCAACCCATAATAAAAGCCTATTCGATCCGTAAAAACACCTCCTTTTGGAATAAGAACCGGGTCAGATATTACCAAGTGCAGCTTTCTGAAAAAACGATGGAATTACTGTATTCCCATATTGATATTCTTTGGAATTAATCGCCGAAAAAGAATGGCAAATTCAATCAAATATTCACATCCCTAGCAATACCATAATGCTTTCATTTTATTATAATAAAAATATCAATGGAGGAGGTGCCAAGTTTATGAGATACGGTTATTTTGACAATGAGCATCAGGAGTATGTAATCGAAAGAGTGGATCTGCCAACCTCATGGACAAACTACATAGGTGTCGGAGATATGTGTGCAGTTATTAATCATACGGCAGGCGGGTATGTTTTTTATAAATCACCGGAATATCACCGGATTACGCGTTTTCGTGCTAACAGTACTCCAATGGACCGTCCCGGTCATTATGTATATCTCCGGGATGATGAAAGCGGAGATTATTGG
>JAEZFH010000331.1 GCA_023437885.1 Bacillota bacterium
GAATAAGAAGAGATATCAAATAGTAACGATATGTGCAATTGCAGTCCTTTTGCTGTGTCTGATCCCCCAGGGAAGGGCATATGCAGAAGGAGCTTCGGCAGTCTCCTTCGGGGCAATTAATTACGAAGCCTTAACTATGCAGGTTTATAATAACAATAACACGGTGGTATATTATTCTACCGATAACAGCACCTGGTCGGAGATCGAGAACGGATATGACAGTACATCAAAGTCTTATATTATGGACATTTCCTGGGTATCCGCATCAGCCGATACTACCCTGTATTTCAAGGGAGATTCGGTGAAAACGGTGAAGACGGTTACCCTTCCGGCTGCCAATTCCTCCATCAGTGTGGAATATGATAAGGTGGAGGGCGAGTTTACCTTCAGCTCTGTGGACGAAGCAAATTATTTTGAGTGGAGAAAAACATCGGATTACGAATGGAATACCGTCAGTCTGACAGAAAGCTCGGCCAGCTACAAAGGCTTTATGGCCACAACGGAAAACATGCGTACCAAGGGAGCCAGGATAATTATCCGTACCCCGCAGGAGATTGGTGCAGGTGCCGGTAGTCCGGGGATGCGTCCCAGCTCTGAGATTACAATTACCATTCCGGCCAGGGCAGCGGCTCCGTCAGTGAAAGTGAATGTAGCTAAGCTAACCTTAAGTACCTCCACTTCTCTGGAATATTATGATGCGGCTACGAACTTATGGGTTGAGTGTGACAGCTCCATGTCAATTGAGGATATTGCGCCGAAGGTACTCTATGTGAATGGCGGTACATCGGTTTCCTTACTGATTCGTAAAGCAGCCACTAATTCAGCACCCTATTCCAAAATACAAAAGCTGATCATACCCGGTCAGGCAGCAGCGCCTGCCATCGGAGGAAGCAGCAGCGATGTTACCTATTATTATGTGAACTCCAAGCTGGTGATGCAGTTTAACAATGCATCTGCCACCAATCCATATGAATATACCATTGTGAAAGAAGGCAGTACCTTTAGTGTGACCGGCACCAGCTGGAAGACGGTGAGCTCCTCAACTTTGATGACGCTGTCTGGTTCGCTGGCTCCGCAAGGCTGCACGGTATATGTCAGAAAGAAAGGAACAGAGGAAAACACGGCAAAGAACATAGCTTTGGTTCTGCCTTCCGCAGTAAACAGCTTTTCGGTATCCTATTAATGTATCTATAGATCAAAGAAGGTTTATGACCTGCCTGTGCTTATACGAAGAGACAAGGAATTGGTTCCGGTTTTTTCATTAGATAAGCAGAGGAGGTTCATAGACCTTCTTTGTATATCTGGGTATATATGATGAACAAAGTTTATCGTGGCGCTGGATTTCATCACCGCCGAATGAAATTTTATAAAATTTTTATTATAATCTCTCAATAATCTCACATTTCGAACACAGAATGTTCATGGTTTTTGATTAGTATTATATGGAAGGTATTAAAAATCACCAGAATAATAAAAAGGAGACTGAAAATGCGAAAAGTAATAGCTTTTATTTTGGTTACGGTCATGCTGTTACCTGTCACCATCCCGGCAATAGGAACAGAGCAGGCACTAGCTGCCAGCAATGCGCAAAAAGTAATTGATGCATTGGAAATTTTGAAGACGGATAAAGGGGTGGTTAGCCCGGAGGCTGCAAAAATTACCCGGGCTCAGTATGCGCAGCTCCTTGTGAACATGTCTTCGTTAAAGGATACCGTAGCAGTATCCAGCAATGTATCCTTATTCAGTGATGTATCGAGGAAGCATTGGGCGGCAGGCTATATCAAAGCAGCACTTTCCGGGGGATGGATGTATGGCTACCTGGATGGTTCCTTTAAGCCGGACCGCGGTGTTACCTTAATTGAAGCTATTCATGGTGTGCTGAAGCTGTTAGGTTACTCTGACAGTGATTTTGGAACTAATGCAGCTGCCAATAAGCTGGCACTTTACACTTCCAAGAAATTAAACAAGAATATAACGGTAACCAAGAGGGCTTCCTATCTCAGCTACAGTGATTGTGTGAATTTATTCTATAATGTATTGAATACAACAACCAAGGAAGGCAAGGTATACGCCGAGACCCTTGGATATTCCCTGGATACCAAGGGAGAGCTGGATTATCTGTCCGTGATAAACACAAAGACGGAGGGACCGTTGATTGCCGGTGATCATTGGGCGAATTCCATTCCCTTCTCCATACTTACAGCATCCTTTTATAAGAACGATATAAAATCCAGCTATATCGATATCAGCAAATATGATGTTCTATATTACTCTGAAAGTGCTAAGACCGTATGGGCATACGATACAAAGGTAACCGGCATCCTGAGTGCGGTCAATCCGGACCGGATTAATCCGACCTCGGTAACGGTGGCAGGTGCAGCCTATCCCTTTGAAAGCAGTACGGCGTCCTTGGAATTCTCTTCCGTGGGGACAATTTCAAAAGGTGAGATCGTTACCCTGCTGCTGGGCAAGAATAAAACCGTCGCCGGGGTATTAACCCAGGAAGAGTACAGCACAGCGATTACCGGACTAGTTATGAGCGTGGGCGTACATGGTGTTGAAAATAAGCAGGGGATATATGAAAACACAAATTATGTTACTTTTGTGGATGCTGCCGGCAATATATACACCCAGGATTATGACAGTGATGCGCTGACCTTCTATGAGGAGGATATTATCCGGGTAATCTACGAGGGAGGGAAGGTAACCGTAAGTAAATACGATAAATCCCGTATTTCTCTGAATGAAGGCACCTTCAGCAGTGACGGCACCTCTGTCGGAGGGAAGAAGCTGGCTGCGGATGTCAAAATCCTGGATTACAGCAGCGGAAGATACACCAGCCTGTATCCGATACGTCTTGCCAATGCCATCCTGCTGGACAGCAGGCTTCACTACTATGATACCAATGCAAACGGGGAGATAAAGAACCTAATTCTTGACAATGCTACCGGAGATCTGGATTCCTACGGGATCTTTACCGGCTTTTCCTATACGGGAGGCTCTGGTACATATAATTATATTATAGACGGAGCCGCAGGTAAGGTAAGCAAATCCTCATATAGCAATTTCTCGATTACCGAGGGCCCTACCGGATTCCGGTATGAAGACGGCGGCATTTCTGCTTCCTATGCATTGCAGGAGCTTCCGGTGGAGGTTATTACAACAACCACAATAACTTCAAAATCAACAAAATACCAAATGGCTGAGAAGCTGGGGGTATACTATCTGTCGGGCGGTGAATATGTCGCTACCACCCTGGATAAGATCAAAGATTTATCCAAATATCAGGTAAAGGCATACTGCGATAAGGCGGTCACCCTGGGCGGAAGAATCCGTATGATAGTTGCCGAAAGCAAGACGAATTAGAGAGAGGGAGTTAGTTTGAAAGATCAGGATTTTTCAAACGGCAAATTTGTGCATTGACCCAAATTTGCGGTATTTTGTCTGAACGGAGGAGTTCAATGAAGCAGATAATCAAGAAAATAAAATGGAAAAAGGTAATTATATGGGTGGTTGTAATTACCGTAGTTGTTGTAGCTGCCAATATCGGTATCCGGAAGGTGAAATCTGATTTTGCACAGAATATAGCGGCCCAGGCAGTGATTAATACAGCAAAGGCGGAAACCCGCGATATTCAGAAGGTGCTGTCTTCCTCAGGAACGATTGAGCCCCTGAATACTTATGAGGTTACAACGCTGGTAGAAGGAGAAATCATTGCTGCCGCCTTTGAAGAGGGGGATGTCGTAGAGGAAGGACAGGTGCTTTATCAGGTTGCTACCGATAACCTGGATTCTGAGATTGATACAACACAAACCTCTGTGGACAGAGCAGAGAAGAACCTGACCAAAGCGGAGAATAATTATGCCGATGCGCAGGCGGACTATAAGGATGCCATAGACGAATACAACAACGCCAGAAATAAATATGGCAATCCCGATATGATTTCCGAGGAAACCGGTATCGTGAAAACCTTATATGTAAAGGAAGGGGATACGGTACAGGCCGGTACCCAGATTGCACAGATTTATGATAACAGCTCCATGCTTTTGGTCATCCCCTTTTCTGCTTCCGAGGCAGACAGCTCCCTGATCGGCAAAAAGGCGGAAGTAACCATGGAGGCCACCGGTGAAACTTTAAACGGTTTGGTAACCAAGGTAAGCAATATCGACGAGGTATTAAGCGGCAACCGGCTGGTGAATCAGGTCACCATCCAGGTCAAGAACCCGGGAGGCCTGAGCCAGGATACAACTGCCACTGCGGTGATCGGCAGTATTTACAGCAGCGGGGAGGGAACCTTCCAGGTATTAACCGATGCTGTGATTAAAGCGGATGCCTCCGGTGAGATCGGAACCTTGAAGATCGACGAGGGCGGTAAGGTGCAGGCCGGAGATATTGTATACAGCTTAACGGATAAATCCATTGAGGACCAGTTGGAGAATTACAAAAATAAGATGGAGAGCGCCCAGAAGGCAGTTGAAAATGCAAAGGACAGTGTAGAAACGGCACAGGAAAATATTGAGGATGCGAGGACAAAACTGCAGGATGTGATCGATACTCGGACGGATTACAGTATCACAGCTCCGATTTCCGGTAAGATTGTCAGCAAGGATGCACTGGTAGGGGATACGATCAAATCCAACAGCATGAACAGTACACTTTGTACCATTTATGACCTGTCGGCGGTTACCTTTGAGATGAGTGTGGATGAACTGGATGTAAAAAATGTTCAGGTGGGCCAGGAGGTAAATGTAGTGGCCGATGCCTATGAGGATGAAATCTATCACGGGGTAGTGACCAATATCAGCCTGCTAAGCACCACCAGCCAGGGAGTTACGGAATATCCCGTTACCGTAAAGATTACCGAAGCAGGGGATCTTCTTCCGGGAATGAATGTAACCGGAGAAATTATTATCGAGAAGGCAGAACAGGTAATTGCAATTCCCAGTGATGCGCTGATGCGGGGGGATGTGGTATATGTTGAGGATCCCACGGTAACCGAAGCAGCAGGGGAGGTTCCGGCGGGCTTCCGGGAGGTCCCGGTAGAGACAGGAATTACAGATGGCGATTATGTTGAAGTAACCAGCGGTCTGACCGGAAATGAGACGGTATATGTACAGCGGGTATCGGAGGCTGTTACTAATTTTATGATGCCGGGAGGCGGAGCAAGCTTCCAGATGCAGACCGTCGGAAGACCGGAGGGAACCGGTATGAGAAGTAACAGTTCCAGATCCGGCGGAGCAATGTCAGGTGGAGGAATGCCGAATAGACAATAACAGGAGGTGCTTTAATGATTAGCGGACAGATTTTTGATAAAACATCGAGCGGCACGCCGCCCGTCTTAAGTTCAACAAAAGTACCTCTGATTCAACTGATTGATATCCATAAAATATACCAGATGGGCAGTACGGAAGTCCGGGCCAATGACGGGATCAGCCTTGAGATTATGGAGGGAGAATTCGTAGCTATTGTCGGTAAATCCGGAAGCGGCAAGTCAACCATTATGAATATTATAGGAGCCCTGGATGTGCCTACTTCCGGCAAATATATCCTAAAAGGCCAGGATGTCAGCAAGATGAAGAGCGATGCCTTGGCAGAGGTCCGGAATAAGACCATCGGATTTATCTTTCAGCAGTATAATCTTCTGGCGAAACAGTCGTTGATCGAAAATGTGGAACTCCCGCTGCTCTATGCGGGAGTGCATAAGAAGCAGCGGAAGCAGATGGCAATGGAAGCCTTGAAAAGAGTGGGAATTGAGGACAAATGGAGGAATTTTCCCAATCAGCTTTCCGGCGGCCAGCAGCAGAGAGGTGCTGTGGCACGGGCCTTGGTTGGAAACCCCTCCCTCATCCTTGCCGATGAGCCGACCGGAGCGCTGGATTCCAAAACCAGCCGTGAGCTGCTGGACTTTCTGAAGCAGCTAAACGAAGAGGGGAACACCATTGTACTGATTACTCATGACCGGTCCATCGCGGAAGAGGCTGAGAGGATTGTTACCTTGATGGATGGAAAGATAACCTTCGACGGCTCAGTAGAAGAGTATAGGAGGCAGGTGTAGAGATGAAGTTCAGTCAGGCATGCAAATTGGCATTTAAAAGTATCTTAGGCAGTAAAATGCGTTCCTTTCTTACCATGCTGGGCATGATTATCGGAGTTGCTTCGGTTATTACACTCCTGGGCCTGGTAACGGGTGTTACAAATTATCTCATAGATACCTTTTCTGATATGGGAACGAACATTATATCTGTGAATGTAACCAGTACGGATACCCGTAAGGTGGATGTGGATGAGATGTATGAATTTGCCAAGGAACACGATGATATTTTTATCGGTGTTACGCCGAACCTGTCCTCCAGTTATACGGTAAAGAACGGAAGTACCTCCATGACCACCTCCGTGATTGGGGTGGGTGAGGATTATATGGAGATTAATTCTCTGGAGATGTCTGCGGGACGTTTCATTCATTATGCAGATATTGCAAACCGATATGAGGCCTGTGTTATCGGTACTTATGTAGCGGAGGAACTGTTCGACGGGAAGGTCAGCGTCGGCGATACCATCAAAATCAGCGGCAAGGTATTCAGGATTGTGGGGATTCAGGAGGAAAAGGCGGAGTCAGAGGCGAATTCGGCTGATGACCGTATCTACATTCCGTATTCCACGGCATCAAGACTGCTAAAATCCAACACAATCTCAAGCTTTACCTTTGCTACCAGAGATACGGATTACACGGATACGGCAGAGGAGCTGCTGGATAATTACCTGTATGGAATCATGAAAAACGAGGAGCTTTATACAGTGACCAGTATGACCCAGCTTCTGGATGCAATCAATGAGATGACAGCCATGCTTTCCGCGGTGCTCGGTGGTATTGCGGGTATTTCCCTTCTGGTTGCCGGTATCGGAATTATGAATATCATGTTAGTATCCGTAGTTGAAAGAACCAAGGAGATTGGTATTCGAAAATCACTTGGCGCGAAAAAGCGGGATATCATGTCCCAGTTCGTAATAGAAGCAATTTCAATCAGTACCACAGGCGGTGTTATTGGCATCATCATCGGCAGTGTGGCAACCAATCTTCTGGGCAATGCCTTCGGGATTAAGGCGGCACCCACCATGGGAGCCGTGCTGCTG
>JAEZFH010000377.1 GCA_023437885.1 Bacillota bacterium
ACCAGACGGTCATCCTTAATTTTACGGATATAATAGAGAAGCACCTGGGTTCTACCGACTGCAAAGGAGGGGATCACCAGATTCCCGCCGCGGTCAAAGGTAGATTGAATGATCTCGGTCAATTCAGCGATGTAATCCGGACTCACGCTATGATTACGGTCCCCATAGGTAGATTCCATCACAACATAATCCGCTTCGCTGATATATTGGGGATCGTTGATTAACGGCTGGTTGCTGTTGCCGATATCTCCGGAAAATACGATTTTCTTCGTTACCTCCTGCTCCGTTATCCACAGCTCAATACTGGCAGAGCCCAGAAGATGGCCTACATCCGTAAAGCGGACATCGATACCGTCAAATAACCGGAAGGTCTGCCCATATTCATGGGATACGAATCTGCGTATGGTTGCCAGCGCATCTTCCATATTATAGACCGGCACCGCGGCCTTATCCCCGGACCGCTTTCCCTTCCGGTTCTTCCACTCGGCTTCCGCCAACTGAATGTGGGCACTGTCACGAAGCATGATATTACATAAGGCACTGGTAGCAGAGGTGGCATGAATATCACCCCGGAAGCCCTCGCTCACCAAGAGCGGCAGCTTACCCGAATGATCCATATGGGCATGAGTCAGAAGAACTGCATCAATCTCCCCGGAAGCCACCGGTATGTTCTGATTTTCAAAGGCATCCCTGCCCTGCTCCATTCCGCAGTCAATCAGGATTTTCTTTCCGCAGGCCTCTAGATAATAGCAGCTTCCGGTAACTTCATGGGTTGCACCCAAAAATGTAAGTTTCATAAAAAACCTCCTCCTTACTTTATCTTAATAGATTTTGGCCCCGCTCCGATATCACTGTCTGCTTCTGTAAAAGCCAATGATGGAAGCGGGGTTTTCTTGCGGGTAACTGTTCTCCGTATTCCTCCAAGTATGAAGATGTTCTTCCAAGGATACTGGTGTTATCCGTATCCTTGGGATGCTGGTGTTGTCAGTATCCTTTTCACGCTTTCTCCGCCAGCCGGTTCAGTTTCTTCTCATCAAGAATATCAATTGTTCCCCGATTTAGAATTACCATACCCTCATTCTGAAAATATTTCAGCATTCTTGTGATAACCTCCCTGGCCGTTCCCAGATGATTGGCTATCTTTTCATGGGTAATTTCCAGAGTGTTGGTTCCTTCAATCACCAGCTGCTCCGCCAGGAAATTCGCCAGGCGTCTGTCCAAACTGGTGAACAATGCCTGCTCCATAATCCACATGACATCGGAGAAGCGGGAGGCCATCAGCTCATTAGTAAACACCTGCACCGGAAGGGACTCCTGGGACAATTTTTGAAACACCGGAGTCGGAAGCAGATACGCCTGGGTATCCTTCTCCGCTTCCACAAAAATATCGAATGAGATATTCTTCATCATACAGGAAGCGGAAAAGATGCAAACATCCCGCTCAAACAGCCGGTACAGTGTAATTTCCTTACCACTCTCGGATACAATATAAGCCCTCACCTGTCCGCTGCGGATTAAAAATAAACCGGAGCATTGATCCGATCCGCTGTGCATGGCTTCTCCGGCGGCAAATTGCTTCTTAACAATCAACTGTTTTAAGTTATACTTCTGGGAATCTGTCAGCTCCCTCCAAAAGTTCAGGGTTTCGTGTAGAAATTTCTCATCCTCCTGCGATATTGCCAAATTCTTCACTCCTATCGTTTTTCGTCACCTGTTTTAATATTATGATATCATTCCCTGGGATATTATATCATGAACAAAAACTATGTTCCTAATCTTCGGCTCCGATCGGAAATTGCAAGCAAGCTTGTGGTGCGGGTGCCTTTCTCGCACTCTTCACTTACGCTTTCATTATATCATGAACTTCGTTCATGATCTCCAGCTTCGATCGCGTGCTTGCGAAGAAGCTCCCATCATGCTCACTACGCTTTTATTATATCATGAACATAGACCGTGTTCATGATCTTGTTGCTCCGCTCACATGCTTGTAAACAAGCTTACAGCATGTTCACTACGCTCTTACTATAATATGATTATAAACCAATCTTGTCATTTTTGCACTTCTAAATATGTAATATCGCGGTAAAATCCTGTTTTGCCCATCTAAGCTATCATTCCCCGGCAGGCGCTGGGTCACTCTATTACCGTACGAATCAACATAAAAAACTGCATGCAGGACTGTATTCACTATTCCCAACAGTCCTGCATGCAATTATAAACTTTTTTCTGAATTTTATTCTTCTATAGCTCTGTTTTCCATAAGCCGTGTAAGTTACAGTACTCATATACCGCAATTACTTCATCGTTATCGAGAGCAAATACTGCTACAGGCTCATCTCCCGGCTTCAGGCATTTTCTCTGCCCGCCATGCTTTGTCTGTAAATAAATCCATTGAATGTAATGCTTTTCTTCCATGGGATGGTGTACGCTGCCCACTTCCACCTTTACCGTATTGCCAACGATAGATACTGCAGGAACATGCTTTTCCTTGGAAGCATCCACGGTGTTCGCCACCAACTCTTCCATCTCTTCACCGCAGCACACAACGGGTACTCCGGAATTATGGATCATTCCGATGATGTTACCACAGTGCTTACATCTGTAGAACTTATGCTCTTCACACATCGCTATCTCTCCTTTTTCGGTATTGTATTATGATTTTGCAGTAAAGTACCGCCTTCTGCCATTCTTAATTACTGCGCAATCATTTATAATCTGATTATATATCAAATTTCCAACATTCTCAAGATATCTTTTTTCGGACGCGCCCCAACCGCCTGGGCAGAGACCTTGCCATCCTTCACCACCATAAGCGTGGGAATGCTCATAACACGAAACCGGCTTGCAAGCTCTGTTTCCTCATCAATGTTAATTTTACCGACCTTTGCGGTACCGGCAACCTCTTCCGAAATCTCATCCAGGGTAGGTGCCACCATTCTGCAGGGCCCGCACCAGGATGCCCAAAAATCCAGTAAAATAGGCTCCTTTGAATTTAATACCTCCGATTCAAAATTATTCTTGGTGATTTTTATAGTAGCCATAGTATTGTTCCTCCTATCAGATCATTGTTATGATTAACTTTCTAGGCTTACTATAACATGATACGCAGCGTTCCTCTGTGATGTTATCACTATTTTTCGATTGAAGCCGGTTTTGCCGGTACCAATACCCCGGATAAGCGTTTTACCGCAGGATTATTCCTGTTTCTCCTCCAGCATACCCGGTTCACCTTCTCTGACGATATCCCTGTTTCTCAGAAGAAAGAAGCCGACTACCATCATGATTACACCGGTTATAATCAGCATCGGCTCTATGGCAATCATATCTGCCAACGGTCCGAAAACCAGCATTCCCAAAGGCATGGTAATACTGGAGATCATACTGAGTACGCCAAATACCCGCCCCAGGAAATCATTATCCACCTTCTCCTGCAGCAATACCATTGCCGGTGTATTGAAAAAAGGCATAGCCAGACCGACCGCTGCCATAAAGAACAGATACAGCCAGAACATCGGTGTAATCCCGAGAGCAAGGGTAAAGAGTCCCAGTACGGTGCTTGAGAGCACCATCGTGTGGATCTTATTCCGGAAGCCCTGCCAGGACGCCATGATAATCCCTCCTGCCATGGTTCCCACGGAAAATACGATTTCAATCGCCGTAAGCCGCCAGACATCGTCCCCGAAGGTTCGGGTCACCTGAAGAGGGGTAAGGAAGGCAACCGGCGCCGCCATAAAAAAGTAAACCGCAAAGTACCGGAATAGGGTTTTCACAAATTTGTGGCTTCCGATATACCGTATCCCGACCAGAGCATCGTCAAAATACCCGGTTACATGCTTTTCCAGTGCTTTGGCATGAACCGGCACCTGTACCAGGAAGATCATGATGAACACTGCGATGGCCGCGGTGACCACATCAATAAAGAAAATCACTTCAATCGGAGCTACGGACAGAAGTGCTCCGCTGGCCATCGGCGACAGAAGCATGACCAGAGACTGCACACTGCCGTTGGTGGCATTTACCTTGGTAAGCTTGTCCTCCGGTACAATCTGGGGCAGAACCGCACCGACTGCCGGTGTCTGTATCCCTCCTCCGATGGACCGAATTGCCGAAACGGCGAACATGAGCCATAGAGAATCATACCCAAGAAGGAATAGAACCGCCAAAATCAGGGTGGATATGGCGATAAACGAATCCGAGGCAATGATCAGCAGCTTGCGGCTAAATCGGTCAGCCCAGACCCCGGCAAAGGGTGATACGAAAAATGTGGGTAAGAAGCCGCAGATAATGGAAATCGCCATCATTACCCCTGATTTTGTATTTAAAGTGATATACCACATAATGGCATACTGCACCAGAGAGGAACCAAAGATGGAAATGGTCTGGCTCGTCAAAAATAATATGATTTTTTTCTTCCAGGAATTGTTTTCCTGCTCCTGCATGAAATTTGTCTCCTTTCAGTCTTTAGCATGGCTTAAGTATCCATATTATACATGATTGCAGGATGTCGGTCAAATAATAAGAATCGAAATCAGTCCCGCTGATCTGCTGGAGAATACTTCAAAAAAGAGGCCATGCACAATGCAATGGCCCCTGCCGGTTATAGATTATCTTTCCTCCCGGAAATAATTGATACCGCAGCCCGCCGGCTGGGAGCCCTCCTTTGACTTTCGCATGGAGGTAAATATCAATACCAGTGTGGTGATGACAAAGGGCAGCATCACGTAAAAAGCATTGGGAATCTCGATGATATTCTTCGGAACATAGAATTGAAGCACACTGAAGGCGCCGAAGATCAGAGAACCGAAGATGGCCCGGACCGGATTCCAGCTGGCGAAGATAACCAGTGCAACCGAGATCCAGCCCTGCCCGCTGACAACACTGCTGTTGTTCCAGATCCCTCCGCCGTTGATCAGGGAGAGGTAGGCCCCACCCAAGGCACAGAGCCCTCCGCCCAGCAGGATATGGATGTATTTTACCAGCACAACATTGATGCCCGCCGCATCCGCCGCCGCAGGGTTCTCTCCCACAGACCTCATATTCAGTCCCGCACGGGTCCTGACCATATAGCCTGTGGCTGCCACGGCAAGGATAACGGCCAGATATACAAGGGGATTATGAGAAAATAACAGCTTTCCGGCTATCGGAATATCCCCGAGGAGCGGCAGCGGCCGTTCTGCAATGGACGCCATAAACGCATCGGAGAGCTTCGGAGAACCGCCGGCTTTGCCGATCATTGCCTCCCCGAAGAATTTGGCAAAGCCCGTGCCAAAAATCGTAAGGGTAAGACCTGCCACATTCTGGTTCGCCATAAAGGTAACCGTAACAATTGCATAGATCAACGCCGCCGCTACCCCGGTGCCGAACGCGGCCAGCAGGGCCAGGAACAGACTTCCGGTATGGTAGCCGGTATAAAATCCCATGATCGCTCCCATGAACATCATTCCCTCTACACCTAGGTTGATATTGCCGCTTTTCTCCGTCATGATTTCTCCCGTAGTGCCTAAGAGCAGCGGAGTACCGGCCTTAATTGCAGCAAATAAGAAATTAATTAACATGATGCTTTCCTCCCCTTTCTAATTACAAAGCGGTAGCGGGTAAAGAAATCAAAGGCAAGGACAAAGAACAGGATAATGCCCTGAAGGATGCCCGAAGCCGCCGAGGACAGGCCGAAGGTGCTCTGCATTACCGAACAGCCCTTCTCCAGCATACTGAACAATACCGTAACAATTACGATAATAAAGGGATTCAGCTTGGAGAGCCAGGCCACTGTGATTGCCGTAAAACCGACACCTCCCGCAACGCCCTCTCCCAGGGTATAGGCCGCCCCGCTCACCTGGGCCATTCCTGCAATTCCGCAGATCGCCCCGCTCAGGAACATGGTACGCATTACAATCCTTTTTACATTCATTCCGGCATACCGCGCCGTATTGACGCTTTCCCCCACCACACTGATTTCGTAGCCCTGCTTGGTGAAGCGGAGATAGACAAATACAAGAACGGCCAGCACCAAGCCGATCAGCCACCCGGCATGCACACCGAAAATCTGGTCCAGCCTTGCATTCTCCCCAAAGGTGGCAATCTTGGGAAAGCCCGAGGACTCCGGATCCCTCCAAGGTCCCTCCGTTAAATATTTGATGATATACAGGGCGATATAATTCAGCATCAGCGTGAACAGAGTCTCATTTGTACCGTATTTTGTCTTAAAATAAGCCGGTATCACACCCCACAGTCCTCCGCCCGCCATTCCCGCCAGGAACATGACCGGCAGCAGCACCCCGTGGGGAAGCTGATGGAAGAAGATGGCAAAATAGGATGCAAAGATACCCCCCATACTGATCTGCCCTTCGGCACCGATATTCCAGAATTTCATCTGAAAGGCAGGGGTAATTCCCAGGGCAGCGATGAGCAGCGGGATCGCTATTTTGATGGTTCCCTTGATCGCTATTTTACTGCGCCAGGCCCCCTGTACAATGGAGGCATAGATTTTCACAGGGTTATGCCCGATGGCAAGAATAAAAATACCTCCGGCAAGAATTGCCAGAATTAAGGCCGTAAAGGAAAGAAGTGCTGTCCCGGCAACCGAGACTTCCGTTTTTTTCACAATACGCAGCAACGGCTCCTTCTTTTTTTTGTCATACTTTAATAGAGTATAGCTGCTATTCATAGGTATCCTCCTTCCGGTCATGAGCGTCCGTCATGAGCAGGCCCAGCTGCTCCTTCGTCGCAGTCCTACCGTCGACGATACCTGTAATCTGGCCATGGCACAGCACCAAAATACGGTCACAGAGCTCCAGCATCACATCCAGATCCTCGCCGATGAATAATATGCCCACTCCCCTTTGCTTCTGCTCATTCAATAAATCATATATCGTATAGGAGGAATTGATGTCCAGTCCGCGCACTGCATAAGCAGTAATGATCACATTGGGCTCGGAGGCAATCTCCCTGCCCAGGAGCACCTTCTGCACATTCCCGCCGGACAGCCGTCGTACCGGAGTATCCACACCCGGAGTTACGATATCCAACTGCTTTACCAGCCGCTTCGCCAGCTCTCTGGCTGCCTTCTTAATGACCAGGGGTCCTCTCCCCTCGCTGTATTTTTTCAGCAGCATATTATCTACCATGCCCATGGAGGCCGCCAGCCCCATGCCCAGCCGGTCCTCGGGGATAAAACTCATGCTGATGCCCATTTTAATAATCTCACCGGGTGATTTGCCGATGATGTTCTCGTTGTGGTAAAGAACCGCTCCGTTCTGATCCGGAAGCAGCCCGGCCAGAGCTTCGCACAATTCCTTCTGTCCGCTGCCCGCAACACCGGCAACCCCGAGAATCTCCCCCTGATTTAACTCAAAGCTGATATCCTTAAGGGACTCATAACCCTCTTCCTTACACACGGTCAGATGATGGATTTCCAGCAGCTTTTCCTTAAAATCGGTTGCCGGACGCTTAATCTCCAGTTCCACCGGCCTGCCGACCATAAGCTCAGTAAGCCTTTTGGCGTCCGTTCCTGCGGTGTCAACCGTTGCCACGCTCTCTCCCTTGCGCAAAATGGTTACCCTGTCGCTGATTTCCAGTACTTCATTGAGCTTATGGGTTATAATAATTACAGCGCAGCCCTCGGCCTTCATCCGCCGCAGGATCTCAAACAGCCCTCTTGTCTCCTGTGGCGTCAGAACGGCGGTAGGCTCGTCTAAAATTAAAATATCCGCCTTACGGTAAAGCACCTTTAGAATCTCCACGGTCTGCTTCTCGCTTACGGACATCTGGTATACCTTTTTTTCCGGATCTACCATGAGTCCGAAGCGCTTCAATATCTCACAGATTTTCCCGTATCTCTTCTTTGAAAGGAAGATTCCCTTCTCCTTGCCGCCAAGAATAATGTTATCTGCTGCCGATAAGGCTTCCACCAACTTAAAATGCTGATGGATCATGCCCACTCCAAGCTTTATGGAGTCCTCCGGTGAATTAATCGTCACGGTTTGTCCGTTGATCAGGATTGTACCGCTGTCCGGTTTATAGATCCCCGAGAGCATGTTCATCAGCGTTGTTTTGCCGGACCCGTTTTCGCCAAGCAGGGCGAGTATCTCGCCCTGCTTCACGGACAGGTCAATTTTATTGTTTGCCACAACCGATCCAAAGGTTTTTGTTATCTGTTTCAGTTCGATTGCCATGGTTTCCGCTTTCATTATTTTACCTCGACCGTCTTGTAATACCAGTTCATTGCTCCGGTAATGTCCGCATCGGTTAATGCCTCGCCGGCTGCGCATACCTGATTGCCCTGGTTGTCATACAGCTCGCCTTCGAATATCTTGAAGCCGCCAACAATCTTCTGTCTTGCCGCCTCAACCGCTTCCTGAGTACCCTCTGCGCAGTTAGCACTGAGCGGGGAGATATCCACAAAGCCCTCGTCCATACCGCCGAAATAATTCTCGTTGGTCCAGGTTCCCTCAAGCACAGCCTTCGCCGCCTTGGTATAATACACGCCCCAGTTCCAGATCGGAGCGGTTAGATGGGCACTCGGAGCATCCTTGGTCATATCGGAGTTATATCCGCAGCCCCATACGCCTCTGTTCTGGGCAGCCATCTGGGGAGCTGTGGTATCCGCATGCTGGGCAATTACATCGCAGCCCATATCCAGCAGTGCCTCCGCTGCCTGTCCCTCCAGCGTGGGATCAAACCAGGTATTGGTCACCTTAACATATACCTTTGCCTCGGGATTCACAGACTCCACACCCATGGCAAATGCATTGATCCCACCGGTTACCTCGGAATTCTTAATACCCATGGCAGCTACAAACCCGATCATATTTGACTGTGTCTTCAGGCCGGCTGCGATACCTGCCAGGTAGCGGGCCTGGTAGATGCGTCCGAAGTAGTTGTTCATATTTGTCCCGTTATTTTTATATCCGGAGCCATGGGAGAAGATAACCTCAGGATACTCGGCTGCCAGTTGTTCCATGGTATCCATATAGCCCCAGCTGGTACCGAAGATAATGTCTGCCCCTTCCTCGATGCATTCTTCGATTGCAGATCTGATTGCTACGGCATCGGTATCTGCTACATTATTTTTGCGGATAATCTGGCTGTCCGACAGGCCAAGGCTGTCCTGCATCGCTACAATTCCCTGGTCATGGGCATAGCTGTAGCCTGCACCATCCGCAGGATCACCGATATGTATCACGCCTACCTTGAAATCCTCTATTGCTATTCCCTTGGCGGCCTCCTCCGAGCCGTTACCCTCCGATGCGTTCTCCTGGGCAGTACCCTTGTCTGCTGCGGTATCCCCCGTGTTCTTTCCCTCTGCGGCGCAGGCGGCAAGGGATAGTACCATTGCTGCTGCCATGATCAGTGATAATAATTTCTTACGCATGTTGCTTTCTCCTCCTTGTACTGCATGTGTCTGTTATGCTGATATTTTTTGCATCATATTATATTCAGGATGCCGCAATACGTCATCTCTGATAATACCGTAACATAGCCCAACAAAAGCCTTCCTCATGAGAATTCCTGCCGTAGGGATTTTAGCCGGAAGCTGTTTCTCCCACAATCCTTCCATACTTGAAAAATGCCTGCAAAGCAGGCATCTTTATCTTTTATCGGGGATGTATCCCCGCTTATTCACGAAATACGATTCCCGTATCTTCCGACATGGAATCAATGATCGCCAGCGATTCCACCCGGACGCCGCTCTCTCTTACCAGCCTGCCGCCTTCCTGGAAGCCCTTCTCGATCACAATTCCCGCACCGACCAGGGTCGCACCGGCATCCTTTACCAGCTTGATCAGCCCCAATAAGGCCGCTCCGTTGGCAAGAAAATCATCAATTAACAGAATCCGGTCCTCCGGCTTCAAGAAATCCTTGGATACAATAATGTCATATACCCTGCCGTGGGTAAAGGATTCCACCTTACCGGTATATACATCACCGGCAATATTCTTTGTCTGGGTCTTCTTGGCAAATACCACCGGAACCTGAAAGTACTGGGCCGCGATACAGGCAATCCCTATTCCGGAGGCTTCAATCGTCAGAATCTTAGTAATTTCCTGACTGGCAAATCTTCTTTTGAACTCCTTGCCGCTTTCTCCGAATAATTCTATGTCCAGCTGATGGTTTAAGAAGCTGTCTACCTTCAGTACATTCCCGGAACGCACTTTACCATCCCTTACGATTCTATCTTTTAATAACTGCATTTGGCCACCTCATCATTTCCTGTGATCTCTGAATACATATTATCCTGTATTTCGAGTTTTTTCAATTTAGCAATATTAATAAGTAAGATTATTAAAATTAATATCTCTTCATTTTATCCAGACGTTCGTGGAGCATTGCCAGCTTCTCCAGCTCCTCCTCCCGGTAAACAAGCCTGCCGGAAGTATAATATTCCACAGAGCCGTGATTTTTCTCCAACAGCCGCCGTTCCTCCAGTGTCCTCTTCAAATGGTTCACAGTTCCTTCGCTGCCGTCTACGAAGACCACCTCACTCGGGAAAATCCTCCGGTATGTATCTTTATAATAATTAAAATGAGTACACCCCAGGATCAGGGCGGAATAGTGCCCCAGCTCGTAGGATTCCAGTTCCTTTCTTAAATATTCCTCCACCTCGGCCCCTTCGAACTGGCCGGCTTCCGCGAACTTTACCAAACCCGGCAATGCAAGAAGATCAACCCGGTGTTCATCATCTACCTGCTGAATCAAATTGCGGAGCTTTTCCTCCCGGACGGTAACCGGTGTTGCAATAACCATGACCCTCTTCCCATTGCTTTTTGCGACGGCTGGCTTTACCGCCGGCTCCATTCCAAGGATGGGAAGCCTGTATTTGCTCCGTACATAATCCGCAGCCGTACTGGTCGCGGTATTGCAGGCAATAACGATTGCCTTTACACCTTTTCCTATAAGAAAATCCACTGCCCTGTCCACATAACCGATAATCTCGTCCCTGGTCTTTGTTCCGTACGGCACATGATCCGTATCCGCATAATAGATATAATCCTCCTTCGGCAAGGTCAGCAATGCCTGGTGCAGTACCGTAAGCCCGCCGATCCCCGAATCAAAAATCCCTATTTTCAACGTTATTACTTCCTTCCAGTTTATTTATATTCATATCCGGCCGGACTTCTTTATATTTCACTCCCTTTGGAGATTAATATTACCGCCCGGCCGGTTATCTCATTATCATAATACGGAATCAGTAAAAAGCAAAGATTTTTTTCAGGATATCTGCTTTCTGATCAGTATCAGCCTTATTTCATGAGGCTTCAGCCCGGTATAATAATGAATATAATTGCTGCCTACCATCAGCTCCGACTTGGTCACCAAGGGCATGGACCGGCCCTTCAGAATCTCAATTTCATCCTCGCTGGTAAGCGGAAGCGCCCCCATTCGTACCCACTCATCGAAAGCGCTGCCATGCTCACGGTTCACAATCTGTTCCGTCAATACATATCTGCCGTTCTCCGCATTCAAGATGGTGAATTCATAATTGCAGTCCTCCGGATTTACAAAGGCATTATATCTTTCCAAAAAGGTAACATTGAACAATACTCCCTGGCAGTAAAGCGGAGATATATGAACATAATTATATAGAAGAATTGCATAATCTCCCCTCTGGTTCGTTGTCACAAAGTATCCCTTGCCGCTGTCAATCAGGGTATCCATAAGCTTGCTCAGGAAAACAAAGGCATAATAGGCGGGCTTCTTTATTCCGTGATAGGCAAATAAGCCCATTTCCCCATGGAACAGCTCATTGTCATAAGGAAGCTCCTCCAGAGTATCCGACAGGCACCAATTGCCAAAGCTATTCACCGCATCATAGTTCTCCAGTATGTTTTTAACAATATAGGCAGAGCGGTAGCAGGTATCATTCAGCCAGTCCCGGTGGGAGGCCGAGGATGCCCATTCCGTGATATAGACCGGCAGCTTCGGAAGGTTAACCAGCTTCTCCCGGATGGTAGCCAGCATGTCCGCCATATAATCGGGATTTTCCGAGAGAAGCATCTGGTCGCTGTTGCTGTATTTGGAGTTGGTATCCCCCAAGGTTACCATCTCCGAGGTGCTAGTGGTCTTCACCGGGTAGCAGTGGACGATATAAAAATCCGGCGGACACTGGTTCTTAATACTCTTTTCGATAAAATCATAATATTCACTGATACCAAAATCGAAGGAGCCGTAGGAGGGGGTACCGAAAGGCAGCTGGCTGTCGCAGCTCTTCACACAGTTCCAGGTCAGCCTATATAGTTCATAGGCAATCTCTTCATTTTCGAAGGCAAAAATATAATTTTTGAAAGGCACATTCCAGAAGGTAAACAGCCAGGACCTTACCTCCGAAAGTCCATACCTGTCAATCAGATGTC
>JAEZFH010000449.1 GCA_023437885.1 Bacillota bacterium
TTCAGAACTTCCGCCAGATCCTTACCCAGCATATCCTTCGGCACCTTTACCCCAAAGAAATTCAGAAGGGTTACCGGTAGATCTATGGTCTGTACCAGACTTTTTCTTTTCTCGCCTCGAACCCCAAACCTGGGATCCCAGATAAACAGAGGGATATGGGAAATCTCTTCATATAAGGGCATATAATTCTTAGCCCAGAAACCATGCTCGCCCAGTAAAAACCCATGATCCGTATTCACGATCAGCATGGTATCCTTCCACATGTCGCCGGCATCCATGGCATCCAGCACCCTGCCTAACTGTTCATCGCACATGGATAAAAGAGCCGCATACTCAATTCTTGCATGCTCCACCTCTTCCCCGGCTTCCTTAACCGGTGCATAGTCGGGCCAGTCAAATTTCTTGCCCATATAGTCATGTGGATACATATCCTTATATTTCTGATAGGAGAAAAAGGGCTCGTGAGGATCAAAGCACTCAATCTGTAAAAACCAGCTGTCCCTGTCCCGATTGATTTCCATAAACTCCAAACCCGCCTCGAAGGTTTTTATCTGAGGATGGTTTTTCATGTCTGTCAGATAACTGCGGTTAATCCTGTCCTGTTCATAGAGGAGCTTCCGATATCCCGTAAACCGGATCAAATTTTCCTCCTCCGCATCAAGTCCGCCCGCCAATCCCTTCCAGGGATCACCCTCCTGGCCTCTGAAATTCTCCCAGGTACTATAACGGGTGTGATAGGTAGCACCCCCATCTTCCCAGTAGTGACCATGATCGCTGGCCAGATGGGTATGAACCTTATTCTGCTTTAACAGCTGGGGCATGGAATCATCAAAGGGCTCTACGGGTCCCCAGCTTCGATGCAGAAAATTATATCTTCCCGTATGCAGTTCTCTTCTGGCCGGCATACAGGGCAGACTTCCCGCATAGCAGGCTTCAAACTGCACGCTGCGTTCCGCCAGCCTTCTAAAATTCGGGGTCTTGGTGAAGTCACATCCGTAAGGCTCCAAAAAATGCCGGTTCAAAGAATCAAACATAACCATAATCGCTCTCAATATTTAACCCTCCTTTACACTAGCTAAAATCAGGACCGGAAAATGTACCTTCTTAGGCTTCTTAAGTGAGATTCCGGTATTGTTCAGACCAATTTTTCTCCCAGTTTGCCTCCAGTTCATCTCTCCAGGCAAGAGCTCTTTCCTTTAACTGAGCCGCCAATTCCGGCAATTCTGTTACCAGGTTCTTGGATTCGGAAGGGTCTGCGGATAAATCCGACAGGAAGTATCTGTCCTTTGCTTTCTCTTCCTCTACTAGCCGGCCGTTTAATACCAATTTATATTTCCCATGCCGGACAGCAGTCTGATCGTCCATTTCCCAGAAAAGATACTCATGAGGCGATGCTTCCTGTTCTGATGCAACAGCCAGGATATCTTTTCCATCCAGACGGTATTCCTCTTCCCTTCCTCCAGCTGCTTTATAAAAAGTAGGAAATATATCAATTGCTCCGCAGGGCTCATCAATTACCTGCCCTCCCGGAATTCTGCCGGGATAGGTCAAAATTCCCGGAACCCGGATACCGCCTTCAAACAGGCTGTATTTATGTCCTTTTAACCCCCCTGCCTGACCGCCATAGTAAGGATCGGGTGTACCGTCCAGCCAGTTCCTCGATTCCCTGGAGGGTCCGTTGTCACTTTGGAAAAAGATACAGGTGTTCTCATATTGTCCTGACCGCTTGAGCTCATCCACAATTTCTCCGACACCGTCATCCACCGCCGAGATCATGGCCGCCATAATCTGCCTGTCCCAGGGCAGATGGGCAAAGCGCTTCGTATACTTTTCCGGCGCATGCATGGGATAATGAGGCGCATTATAAGCTACATAGAGAAAGAAGGGTTCCTTATCCTCCGAATAATTTCTGATTTCCTCCACTGCCTTTTCCGTAATCAGCTCTGTCATGTACCTGCCGTTTTGGTAGACCTCGGTATTATTCTCCCACAGATCATGGGTGGGATCCGTGTGCCCGTCCGCCATACCCCAGTAAAATATATGGGAATAATAATACACACAGCCTGCCTTGAACCCATAAAAGCGGTCAAATCCATTGGCATTCGGCCTGCAGCAATCCTTAAGGCCCAGATGCCATTTTCCGACCAGGGAGGTACGATAACCCAAGCCTTTCAGGGCTGTGGCAATCGTCGGTACCTGCGGGGTCAGACCGGAGGCCTTCCGATGCCCTGCCAGAATCGCCCGCACTCCTGCATTCCCGGGATACCTTCCGGTTAACAGGGATGCTCTGGAAGGGGAACATACCGGACTGGATGCATACCAGTTGGTAAACCTTGCTCCGTCCTTTGCCAGCGCATCAATATTCGGAGTCACAAAGTCCGTGTTGCCCATGCAGGACAAATCCCCGTATCCCTGATCATCTGTCATAATTACAATATAATTCGGTTTTCTTTCCATCATTCCTCGCATTTCTGCGCTGCTCACACGGATCATCCGTAAATCCCGGCACAGATCAAATTTGTTTCAGCAGCGCTATCATAAACTTACTGGATTTTTATCTTCTTTCCTACGGGCAGCCGCCTGACGTGTAAATTACCTCCTCGGGTTCAAATTACCCAACTCGGCATATATTACCTCCTTAGGCATAAATCCCGGCAGTCAATACCACTTCGTCCTCTGACTTTGCGTTTTCATACAGGAAGCATTTTACCTGGCGTTTTCCTACCTGATAGTAGCCGGGATTTTCCCTGCCGCAGCGCTCCTGTGCCTTGGGGCATCTGGAAGCAAAGGGGCACATGCTCTTATTGCCGGTCAGGTCCGGAAGCTCCTCACTTGCATGGATTTCCAGCTTTTCTTCCCGGAAGGGCTCCGGTGTACTGGAAAGCAGCAATATGGTATAAGGATGCAGAGGCTGTCTGATTACCTCATCAATATCCCCCTGTTCCACGCAGTTTCCGGCATACATAACCACCATCCGGTTCGCCATATATCTGGCGGAAGCCAGATTATGCGTAATATAAAGATAGGTCAGCTGCTTCTTCTCCCGTAACTCCAGCATTAGATTCATAATTTCGATGCCGATGGACACATCCAGCATGGAGGTTGGTTCATCCGCCACAATAATGGAGGGATTTACCGCCAGGGCGCGGGCTATCACGATGCGCTGCCTCTGCCCTCCGGACAACTGGTTTGGATGCTTTTCCATAAAATCCTTGGCCGGAGTCAGGCCTACGGTTTCAAAAAGCTCCGTTACCCTTTTTCTTACCTCCTCCTTCGTAATTCCCTTATTGTGAATTTCAACTGCCCGCCCTACAATATATCCGGCTTTATGGGCAGGATTCAATGATCCGAAGGGGTCCTGGAATATCATCTGCACTTCTTTACGGAAACGGTTTGCCTCCTTCTTTCCCATGGGCCGTGCAATATCCTCCCCATTGACATAGATATGCCCTTCGGTGGCATCATAGATCTTACACAGCATTTTTGCAAGGGTGGATTTACCGCAGCCGGATTCTCCGACAACAGCCAGAATTTCGCCTTTCTTAATTTCAAAGCTGACATCATCCACCGCCTTTAAGTATTCCTTGCGAAATAATCCGCCCTTTCTGGGAAAGTATTTTTTTATGTGCTCAAATTTTACTGCTGATTCTTCCAGGCTCATGCTTCCATCCCTCCATTCAACATGTGGTAGCAGGCACAGTAGTGGCCTGTCCCGATCGGCTTCAGCCGGGGCGGAGCGCTGATACAATCCTCTTTCTTTGCAAAGCAGCGGTCATAGAATAAGCACCCCTTGGGAGGTGTTATTAAGTCGGGGACGCTTCCGCCGATTCCTTTCAGCTTTTCTTTCGGACCGATCAGTGAAGGAAAGGCCTTCAACAGACCGTAGGTATAGGGGTGTGCCGGCCCGGCAAGCATATTTTTTACCGGAGAGATTTCCACCATACGTCCTGCATACATTATGGCAATCCGGTCACACATCTCTAGCATCAAGGGCAGATCATGGGTGATAAATAATACGGAAAAACCCATATTCTCCTTCAATTCCTTGATTCTTCGGATAATATTATATTGAACCACTACATCCAGCGCTGTCGTAGGCTCATCAAAAATCACCAGCTCCGGCTTTAATGCCAGTGCCATAGCGATTACTACTCTCTGCCTCATTCCCCCCGAGAGCTCATGGGGGTATGCCTTGATACGGTTTTCATCAATATTTACCAGTGCAAGAAGCTTTTTTGCCCGTTCGGCTGCTTCCTTTGCACTCACCCGCTCATGTGCCGTAATGGCATCCATCAGCTGGCTCCCGATGGTAACCACCGGATTTAGGTTATTCATGGCACTTTGCAGCACCATCGAGGATTTCTCCCAGCGAAAGCACCTAAGCTCCTCCTGGTTAAAGACCAACACGTTCCTTCCGTTAAATTCCACGGTTCCCTCCGTAACCTTGGCTGCTCCTTTTAACAGCCTCATGATCGCGAAGGCAATCGTTGATTTCCCACAGCCGGATTCACCGGCAAGGCCGAAGAATTCACCCTTCCCGATATCAAAGCTTACGTCGGACACTGCCTGAACCTCTCCTCGGTCCGCTTGATAGCGGATGGTCAGGTTTTTCACCGATAACAAACTGTTTTCTGACATATACCCTCGTTCCTTTCCTTTGTTAATCATATCCCGATTATATCTTTACAGCTCCTCCGCGGTCGTTGGAATAGATATCCAGGAAGGAGTTCCCGATTAACATAAACGAGAATCCCAATGTAGCGATGCAGAGTCCGGGCGGCAGCATCCACCACCAGGCATTATATATAATGGCATTGTTTTCAAAGGAAATGGACAGCATCTGTCCCCAGCTGATCAATGCAGGATCTCCTAAGCCCAGAAAGCTAAGAGTTGCTTCTGTTAACATGGCCGAAGTAATTACCATTACCATATTAGCAGTAACAACCGGTATGATATTGGGCAGGATTTCCTTGAACATAATCTCAAAGGCTCCCATGCCCTGGGCCTTTGCTGCGTCCACATACACCCTTTTTGCCTCCGACAGGGTCTGGGAACGGATACTCCTGGCCATCCATAGCCAGCTTAAGGCTCCTATGATAATGATCAGATTCAAAATCCCCATGCTTGGAAGGAATGCAGCCAGCACAATCATAAACGCCAGCGTAGGTACCACCAGGAATACATCTACGATACGCATCAGTATTTCACCGGTACGTCCCCCTTTATATCCTGCCAGAAGACCTACAAAAACGCCAATGAAGCTGGTTAGAAGCCCTGCCAGTATTCCTACGGATAAGGTAACTCTGGAACCGTATACTACCTGGGAGAAAATGTCCTGACCATAGCTGTTTACACCGAGCAAATGCTTCAGGGAGGGCTTTTCCCAGGGTATAAAATTAATCTCCTTCGGATTATAGGGAGCAATCACCGGTGCAAGAACTGCCACCAGGGTAAATAATGCAAGAATACCAATCCCGATCTTCGCTTTCCGATTTCTTAAGATATACTTCTCAAAGAGCAGGTAACCGTCGGATTTAGGCGTTTGTTTATTCTGTTGTCTCAACGATACTCCTCCTTTCTATGAGAGCGAGACTCTTGGATCAATTAAGGGATAGATCAGGTCGGCAATAAAATTCATCCCCACCACGCATACTGCGATAATGGCAAAGCAGCCTTGGATCAACGGATAGTCATGGCTTAAAATTGCATTCATGATGGTCAGTCCGATGCCGGGATAGGAAAATATCATTTCCGTGGCAATAGCACCTCCCACTGCCTGCCCAAGACTCAGCATGAGTCCGGTAAAGGAAGGAAGGAGAGCGTTCCGAAGAGCATATTTCCCGAGGATCTTTCCTCTGGACAGCCCCTTTGCCTGAGCAAGAACAATATAATCCTCCGAGAACACCTGCAAAATATTGCTCCGCATCATAATCATCCTCCCTGCAAGGGATACGATAACCAGGGAAAGAATAGGCAGAAAGGCATGATAAGCGATATTTAGTATCATCCCGCCCCAGGTTTCAAATCTGGCACCCGGAGTCATTGCATGTCCCATGGGAAATAAATCCGCATAGTAGCCCAGTCCCATCACAATCAGCATCCCTACCCAAAAATAGGGGATCGATTGAATATAAAAGGCGCCTCCCACTACCACATTGTCAAACAGAGACCCTTTCTTCATCGCAGCTATGGTCCCCAGAAGCCAGGCAATAGCAAAAGAAAGCAGGATGGATATTACCACAATCAGCAAGGTCCAGGGCATGGCCCGCACTATAATATCCTTTACGGGAATCGGAAAGTTCTTATAGGATATCCCCAGGTTACCCTGTGTAAGCTCCTTCAGGTATCGAAGATATTGCTCCGGAATACTCTTATCCAGGCCAAATTCCTCCTTTATGGTCTGAGCATATTCCAGGGAACCCATGGCTGTCTGGGAAGCCAGATAATCCGCCGGGTTACCTCCCATCATACGGGGCAGCATAAAATTTACGGTAAGAGCAATCCAAAGTGTAAATATCGCACTTAAAAATCTCTTTATAACATAATTGAAGCTAATTCCTTTCAATGTATCACCATCCGTTTCTGTTATTCGGCTCTGAAAAGGTGCTCCGGACCCTAGGCGGTCCGGAACACCAAAGCTATGGCAAATACGCGGATTATTACTGGACCGGCCGCAGGTTCACCAAGTTCACATTGCTGGTGATCGGGGCCTCCACATCTGTCCAGCCGGTCAAATTCTTTCCGTCATAATAGGGTATATGTCCGCTGGAATTATACATCGGCAGGAATACATAGTCCTTTGCAAGTAAATCCTGTATTTGATAAAAAATCTCTTTCCGTTTTGCTTCATCCACTTCATTTGCTACTTCTGCAAGCAGTGCGTCCATCTCCTCGCTCCGGTAACGGAAATAATTTAAGCCGGGTGTTGCCTGTCCGACAGGTGCGGTCATATTGGAATTAAAGCAGGTATTCAGTGCCGCATAAGGATCCGGAGGGAAGGAAATTCCCATCTGAAGCAGGTCATATTCTCCAGTCTGTGCTAATTCAGTAAGCTCCGGCCAGGTAGCAAGCTTCGGAATAATCTCAATACCGAGGTTTAACAGCCATTGCTGTATCATCCCTGCTTCCATCTGTTGAGCGGGTGCTCCGGATGCATTATGATAGGTGAAGGACAGACGCTTTCCATTCTTTTCATAGATTCCATCCTTGGCCTTTACATATCCTGCTTCCTCCAATACTGCCTTAGCAGCTTCCAGATCAAAGGACAGTGACTTCTTTGCATTCTCATTGACATCCTCTCCAAAAAGGTCCGGCAGCCATCCGATACTGGTGGGAAGCACACCGTTGTACTCGCCCTTGGCAATTAAGTCCGTCTGGTTAATCGCCATCGCCATTGCTTTTCTTACCGCAACATCGGCCAACAGCTCATTGCCATGATTCATCAGTACGCTGAAATTACCGAGACCGGCAAATACATCCATTTTAGCATTTTCCTTAGTATTAAACTCAGGAATACTTGACATGGCCATGGTTCCGAAGGTACAGTCAATCTCGCCCTTCAACAGTCCCAAGGTACAGTTTGGTGCAGTATTGTACATGGTAATGAGCATACCATCCGTTTTAGGAGTTCCTCTCCAGTATTCCTTAAATGCATCCAAGGTAATGGAGGTTCCGGTAACGTATTCCTTAAAGATAAACGGGCCCGTACCGATCGGGTTCTCATTGGTATAGTTGGCGGCATCCTCCTTCTCCCAGATATGCTTGGGAACAATAAGGATCTGTGACAGGTATTCCGGTAAGGATACCAGCGGTTTTGACAGGGTGAAGATTAATTGGTTGCCGTTAGCCTTCACATCCGTCAGCGTATTCCATAAGCCGAATTTGTCATAAGCGGGGACTATTTTGATTGCCTGCATGGTATATACGGCATCCTCCGCTGTCAGGGGCTGCCCGTCCTGCCACTTAACATTTTCATTCATGGTAAAGGTAAGCTCAGTCTTATCCGCATTCCAAGTATAATCCAGCGCCAGGGAAGGCTCCAGGGTACCTTTCTTTTCGTTAAACAGCATAAGCGGTTCATATATTATTTTCAGCATATTCGCAAAGGTACCCGAAGTAGCAAAGGGGTTTTTATTAGCCATCTGAGTATCTACCACATACTCTCCGACTCGGATGAGTCCTCCCGTAATTTCCCCTGACGGTGCTTCCTCCTTTGCCGCCTCACCCTGATCCTGCCCGGTGGTCTCCTGCGTCTTGTCCGTTACAGGTGTGCCGTCACTGCCGACCGCCGGCGGTTTACCGCAAGCTGAGCCCAGCAAAGCTGTTACCAGCAATAGTGACAATAGCTTTGTAATTTTTTTCATTTTCTGATTCCTCCTTGTCTTTTTAATCACAGCAGCTTTTCCTCTGTTATCTGTATTATACAAAACATCAACCCCAAATCGACATGCAATATATTAAAATTAATTTGTACTTTATTCACTTTTATGATATTTTAAAGTTGTAGACATAACTATTTGTGAATATTTAACATATTTATCCGCAGCAGTGATATTTCAGGAGGTCAGGACATGTATCGAATCGTAATTATTGATGATGAACCCTGGGTAGGGGCTGTATTAATGGAGAACATCGATTGGAGCCGGTTGGGGTTCCAGATCGCAGGGCTATACACTCATCCCGGAGAGGCACTCAAATCCATTTGCGAAATCAACCCGGAGATTGTAATTACCGATATCTCCATGCCTATGATAAACGGGCTTGATTTAATCAAGAGGGCAAAGATGGATGGATGTACCAGCCGCTTTGTCATTTTAACTGCCTACAAGGATTTTGATTATGCCAAGCAGGCCATTTCCCTGGATGTGGAAGACTACTGTCTGAAGCCGATTGAGATCAACGAAACCCTGATGCTGTTCCGCCGATTAAAAGATAAGCTGGATGCGGAGCACGTGGATGAAATAGAGGAATTTCCTGCAACCCGATTTGAAGAAATTCTGGAATATATACATACGCATATGAATGAACGTCTGTCCTTACAAGATATCAGCGACCGCTTTTACATTAACCGCAATTATATCTGCAACCTTTTTAAAAAACATCAAAATACTACTTTTTCTCAATATCTTACGGAAAAACGGCTGAGCCGGGCTAAACACCTTTTAACCGGCACCGGCCTTTCCCTGGCAGAAATTGCAGATAAGGTCGGCTTTAAGGATGAATTTTATTTTAACAAGGTATTCAAAAAAAGCGAAAGCATCTCTCCGGGTTTATATCGGAAGTTAAATAAAATCTAAGGGGATAAAGCCATGACAGGAAAAACACGCAGTATCATAAAAACCTTTACCAGACTGTTTATCGCATCTTTAATAACCTTCAGTCTTCTCCTGCTTCTGTCCGCCATCTGGTTTACGTTAAGCGCCAAGGAAGCCTCCCGGGAATATCTTGACAGCAATCTTACCAAAATCTCCCAGAGTTTGAACGAATATTTCTACAATATTGAAAAGATAGGTTTTGGAATTTCTTCGAACTGGTCTTTTGCAAATCTGTATAATGCTGCTGCCAATTCGGATAAATCCTCCTATGTGGAAAATGCCTACCAGATCTCTAATTTCATTTGCAGCTACAATACCGGTATTACAGATATCATGGTGGTGGATACGAACGGAATTGCCAGAAGTTATTTTGCAGGAATCAATTACAATATTATTAAGGATATCCCGGAACAGACCATATTTCTGGATTCCAGCAATTTAGAGCGAAGCTTTTTCTTTTTCTCTGAGGACAGCGTCTGGAATGAAGATTATTTTGTATATTGCGTTCCTATTTTTAGCGTGGAAAACAGTTTGACCGCTTTAAGAAAGGTAGCCACCGGGGTATTGCTTTGCAATAAAAAGCAGCTGAAGCAAATTCTCGGCTATGACCAATCTCTAGCTTCGGAATACTATACCTTATATTACGCGGACCAGTATATTACCTCCAATCTGAAGGACCGTGACACCTTTACCACCCCAGGCAATGCTTTGAAGAATTCCCTTCCCCTGACCTATGACAAGCTTTCCGTAACCGGGGTCCATATCCCTCATTATCTAAAAAATAATTTGTCCCCCCTGCTTATATTCGGTACCGCGCTCTTGTTTCTGCTGATTGCCATGCTCTTGCTGGTTGCTTATCATGTCCGTATCTGCATAACCCGTCCCATCGGACAGGTAAAAACGCAGCTTTACAATTTTAACAGCGGTGACCTGAATAAACGGATTGACCTGACTAATATCGATGAAATTGATGAAATTATTATTGATATGAACCATATGATAGAAGAAATCAAGACTATTACCAAGAAAATATTTATAACCCAGGACACTCTGTATGAAACAGAGCTTCGCAAAAAGGAAGCCGAGCTCTATGCACTTCAAAGCCAGATTAATCCCCACTTTCTCTATAACACGCTGCAATGCATCAGCGGACTGGCAGCACTAAAACGGTTTCAGGATATTAATGAAGTGGCGTTATCCATGTCTGAGGTTTTTAAATACTCCATAAAACCCGGCGAATTTGTCACTTGCGTAGAAGAAATCCGGATTATTTACAAGTATCTTTCCATATACAAAATCCGTTTTAACGGAAACCTGGACTATGAGATTGATGTTGCTGACGAAATATTGGACTGTCCTATGGTAAAAATGATTATACAGCCTACGGTGGAAAATGCCATGGTCCACGGCTTTGTGGATACGGATAAAAAGCCTATGTTTCATATCATCGGAAGAATACAGGAGGGAAATATCCTGTTTCGAATCATTGATAACGGCATGGGAATTTCCCACGAAAAATTATCCGTGATAAAGAAATTGCTGGAACGCAGTTTTTCCGATTCCATTAAAGATCAAACCTCCTTCGGCTTGGGGCTATATAATATTAACCGTCGAATCAGGCTGGTATATGGGGATAACTACGGTATCAGCCTGTTCAGCAACCCCAACGGAACAGAGGTGGATATCCTCATTCCCATGGAACTACCCGCGAATAATTCAACCTCTGCCGTCCTTGTGTAGGCTTACTTCCGCTTGTCTTCCTTTAAGAAAATGCCTAGACGCCTTGGAAAGATTTCAAACGATTGTTAGACGGTTAATACAGGGTAAATTCAAATGTTAAATTAGCCATCGCAACCTTATCCCCGTGCTTTAACTCCCATTTCTCATAGGAGTTGAGTACTGCCCCATTCACATAAGTTCCATTGGTGGAATTTAAATCGGTAATATAATATTTACTCTCTTCCTTTGTAATCTTGGCATGATATCGACTGACTACGCTTTTTTTGAGACAGTAATCCACATTTTTGCGTAGTTTTCCGATTAAGAAGGGGAATTCTGTGATTGGAACAGAGGGGCAAAGCTCCTCATCCAAGGATTTTAATTGTATTGTTGTATCTAAGGCTAGAGAATGATCCCTGTCATTTAAGATACAAGTCGGATTATACTCCTCCTCATCCACCCCTTCTTTCTTTTCCTCAGAAATTACTCTGCCTGAGTATAACTCATCCGGTTCCTCTCTATGTAGCATGGAATGCAATATACTATGCTCTCTCCCCGTAAGCCGGGCGAATTCGAAAGCAGAGGGTACGGTATCCATATTTTCTCTGTACTTAGTGTCCGTCTGGGGCAGTTCTTCCATCTCCTCCTGTCTTGGATCAATATATTCTCTTGCTGTTATTATCTTAGCCAGCTTGTTATTGCCGTTCCAAATTATCCGCATCAGATAAGTCTCCACACACAGAAGAATTAATATGAGGCCCAGTAATTTACCATATTCTATCCTCTCACCATAGGTATTGTACAAAATACCCGATGTAAAACCCAGAACAAGAATCAAAATTCCGGTAATAAAGCAGGCTCCCGTAAGCAGATAAGCTGTGACTGGATATCGGAAGACCTCCCTTTCTTCTTCCAGCCTTTCCATAACGACAGGAATATCCATATGCCCGTACTCCGAGGGCTTCTCCTTCTCTTTTATCCTTTTTATTTGGAATTCTTCATTGGTCCTAAGATATGCTGCCTGTTGTCTGCCATTGTCTTCCGACCGATTTCCGCTTTGTATATCATTTAAGGCCGCAGCTTCCCCTCTAGTTCTAATGTTCTTAGGTATATTTCCTTCTGTATTCTGTTTGCGAAGGATTCCAGAGAACCGGGCAAGGGTGAAATCCTCTTCCCGGCTGACTGCATAAAGCTGATATACCAGCGCTACAGCCTCTTTATCTCCATAATCCACCTTATTCATCAGGTATTCCAAAAGACAGCTCATCTGCTTTCTGCTATCCTTACGGTATCCGGAAAGAAAACACAGGGAAGGTGTATTCGTTATTATATCCAGATAGATGTACTCTGGCGCAAGTATGAAATCATCCTCGGGAAGAAGATGCTCATACGCCAATTCCAGAGCTGCCAGAATACACTCCATGAGCAGCTTCAGCTGCTCATGGGACAAAAGCTTCTTCTCAAAAAGATGGATCATGGATTGCTTCCCGGTAATCTCATAATAAAACAGTATCTGATTATCGATCGAATGCTGCTGCAGCAAAAGGATCGCATCTGATATTGGTTCTTCCAGCATCCGAATACAATAGGACTCAATAAAATTCTCTTCCGGTTTCCGTATGACCATATAATTATGTTTCAAATCCCTTTTATATTCAACCTTCACCTCAGCCCCCCCCCTCTCCTCTATTACGGATGGTCTCTTCCGGACAGACACTCCGAACGACCTCTTTCGGATAGTCTCTCTCTAGAT
>JAEZFH010000487.1 GCA_023437885.1 Bacillota bacterium
ACTGCGCGCATCCATATCTATAATATCTTCCTCTAACAGACCCAAGTATCCTCTCATGATACCCTTTACCTGCAAACCGGCTGCCAATGCGGTTCGAACTACTGCTCTGATCGCTGCGTTCATTCCGGGCGCATCCCCACCGCTGGTTAATACACCGATTGTTTTCATATTTCCCATTATCATAACCTCCGCTTCATCAACAACTAAAGACTACAGTATTCTAATCTATTTTCCCCAGTTTTTCAATACTCTTTTCTGTAATTCGCACATTTTCTTCTTTATATACGGTATTTAAATGTTGAATTAGGTCCTTATCCGCCTTAACGCTCCTACTTTTTGGAAGTTTCTTCATACATTTTTCCATTTCACAGAAAATGATGACATTGTCGTTGCCATCGTATTGCTCCAATAATCGGTACAGGGACTGCTCATCCTTTTGAAACTCTTCCAGGCTGGGATACTTGATCCATACCTCCTGCGGTATGCTGTCAAAGGAGATAATTTCCTGGCAGATCAGCTTTGCTGCCTTCTCTTCCTCCACCGTAACCTTACCGCGGACGAAGATTTTCTGATCCTGATCCAGCATGGATTTATATTTGTCATAATCCTTAGGAAATATTATAACCTCAACATTGCCGAATAAATCCTCCAATGTAATAAATGCCATCATACTGTTATTGCGCGTCGTCTTTACCGTCTTCGAAGTGATCATTCCGCCGATTGTCTCAAAGCTTCCGTCCGTAACCTTGGTCCGATCCGTCTCGTCATCAATATTAAAATCATTGGAATTTGCTGTTACGTTCTTCTTGATCCGATTCTCATATGCTTCCAGGGGGTGTCCGCTTACATAGATTCCCAACACTTCCTTCTCCAGTGCTAGCAGCTGGTCCTTGCTGTATTCCGCCGCCTCCGGCATGGTAAGCTCGTAATCCGTCTTCTCCTCTTCTCCTGCAAAATCGAATAAGGTCATCTGCCCGGTAAGGGACTTCTTTTTATCCGCCGCTATATCATCCAGTATCTGAATATAGCTCATCATCAACTGTCTCCGGTTGGGATGCAGCTTCGAGAACACACCTGCCTTAATAAAGCTTTCCACCGTTCTTTTATTTACCTCCTTGCCGGAGAGGCGGGTCGCAAAGTCCTTCAGATGTAAGAACAGGCCGTTCTCTTCCCTTTCAGCAACAATCGCTTCGATCACCGGCTTACCCACTCCCTTAATCGCAGAGAGAGCGTAACGGATCGCTCCGTTTGATACGGTAAATACCGAATCCCCTTCATTAATATCGGGCGGCAGGATCTCAATTCCCATCTGTCTGCAGGTAAAAATATATTCGGAAACCTTACCCGGATTATCAATAACAGAGGTCATCAAAGCCGCCATAAATTCCACGGGATAGTGGTATTTCAGATAGGCGGTCTCATAGGATACGATGGCATAAGCGGCGGCGTGGGATTTATTAAAGGCATATTTGGCAAAGTCCATCATCTCGTCATAGATATGATTCGCTACCGCTTCCGGTATCCCGTTATTGATACAGCCCGGTACGCCTTCCTCCTCGTTGCCATAGACGAAGCTCTGGCGCTCCTTCACCATCACGGACTCCTTCTTCTTAGACATGGCGCGGCGTACCAGGTCACTCCTTCCGTAGCTGTAGCCTGCCAGGTCACGCACAATCTGCATTACCTGCTCCTGGTATACGATACAGCCGTAGGTAGGTGAAAGGATTGGCTCCAGCTGGGCACATTCATAGGTGATATGTCCGGCTTCATTCTTTCCCTTGACATACTGGGGGATAAATTCCATCGGCCCCGGACGGTAAAGCGCAATCCCCGCGATGATATCCTCCAGATTCCTAGGCTTAAGCTCCTTCATAAAACTCTTCATTCCGGCACTTTCCAACTGGAAGATGCCTTCCGTCCTGCCGGAGGATACCAGGTCATATACCTTTGGATCATTATAATCAATATTTTTAATATTAAATTTATTCGAGGGTGTTCTGTTTTTATTCACCAGGTTTTCCGCATTCTGAATCACCGTCAGAGTACGAAGCCCCAGGAAATCCATTTTAAGAAGCCCCAGCTCCTCCAGAGTGGTCATGGTGAACTGGGTGGTGATGGATTCGTCGGAGGACCGGGAAAGCGGAACATACTCATCCAGGCTTTCCTTACCGATCACTACTCCTGCAGCATGCATGGAGGTATGCCTGGGCAAGCCCTCCAGCCTTTTGGACATGTCAATCAGATATTTTACTTCATTGTTGGTCTCATAGAGGGCGTGTAAGTCCCGGTTGCTATCCAGGGCCTTCTGAATTGTAATTCCCAGCTCCGTCGGGATCATCTTTGCAACTGTATCCACCTGTGCATAGGGCAGATCCAGGGCACGGCCCACATCCCGGATTACTGCTCTTGCCGCCATAGTACCGAAGGTAACGATCTGGACCACCTTGTCCTTGCCATATTTTGCGGTAACATAGTCAATTACCTCCTGTCTGCGCTCGAAGCAGAAGTCAATATCAATATCGGGCATGGTAAGGCGCTCCGGATTCAGAAAGCGCTCAAAGAGCAAGCTGTATTTGATCGGGTCAATATCCGTGATCCGAAGGGCATAGGAGACAATGGAGCCTGCCGCACTGCCGCGGCCGGGCCCTACACTGATGTTATTATCCCTTGCATATTTGATAAAATCCCATACGATCAGGAAGTAATCAATAAAACCCATATCCCTTATCGTCTGAAGTTCATACAGCATGCGTTCCTGTAATTCTTCGGTAACCGGCTGGTACCTCTCCTTCAGGCCATCCTGGCACAGCTTGACAAGATATTCATAGGCTGTGAAAGGAGCAGGAACCGGATACAGCGGCAGCTTATATTCACCGAAGGCAATGGTCACATCGCACCGGTTGGCTATTTCATGGGTATTCTCTAAAGCTTCTCTGGCATAGGGGAACAGGGTCAGCATCTCCTCGGGGGATTTCAAATAGAACTGTCCTCCCTCATAGCGCATCCGGTTTTCATCCGACACCTTCTTCTGTGTCTGAATGCACAATAAAATATCATGGGGGTCCGCATCCTCCGCAAAGGTATAGTGGACGTCGTTGGTAGCCACCAGCTTAATCCCGGTCTCCTGGGACATACGATAAAGTGCCTGGTTTACATTCTTTTGCTCCTGTAAACCATGGTCCTGAAGCTCCAGAAAGAAATATTCCTCACCGAATACCTGCTGCAAACGGAGTGCTGCTGCCTTGGCTTCCGCATAGAAACCCCTGCGCAGATTCGTTGCAACCTCTCCTCCGAGACAGGCACTCAGGGCGATGATCCCCTCATGAAACTGCTCAAGTACCTCATAATCAATTCGCGGCTTATAGTAAAATCCCTCCAAAAATCCCCGGGATACGATTTTCATCAGATTCTGGTAGCCGGTATTATTCTCTGCCAATAATACCAGATGGTAATAGCGTTCCTCCGAGGCACCTGCCTCCCGGTCCATCCTGGAATTCGGAGCAACATATACCTCGCAGCCGATTATCGGCTTGATGCCTTCGTTAAGGCAGGCTTTATAAAAGTCAATGACACCGTACATAACTCCATGGTCCGTGATCGCCAGGCTATCCATCCCCAGCTCCTTCGTCCGGTGCACCATTTCCTTAATCTTACCGGAGCCATCCAGCAAGCTGTATTCCGTATGTACATGCAAATGAGTAAAATTCATATTCTCGCCTCCATCGCGGCACATTACGCCGCAGCAATCTATCTGTAAGCTTCCTATTGATTCATCTAAGATTTCATATCTATACCCGCTGGTTCAACCCTTTTGGAAGCCGGTAAAGGACGTAATCTACGTCCTGCGCTGAGCTGTCCAGGTGTTTAAATGCCGCGAAGCGGCATTACCATATCTATTTGTGATTATGGTATATAAAATATCATATTCTACTCAAGAAAACTTGTCAATCCTATGGTGTAGAACCCCGAGGGATTCTGTCGAGTACATAGTAGAAGTATCCGTACGACACAAACAGGTTTTGGACATACTCCGGCAGAAAAGCTCCGAATCATATCCAAAACCTGCAATTTAGTACTCTATCTTTGCAATATTGAGAGTCTTTGGTATCCTGTTATTTCTCACTGTCTATACCATCTTCCATCAAATTGTGAATGGTACTTCCCATGTTTTCTGTTACATATTCTGTATATCCCTCATAATAATAGCTGATATCTATACCTTTCAAATAGATTTCACGATCATTAATTTTATCCGTCAATGCACTCTTTAACAGGTGCTTAATTTCGATATCTTTAATCGGACTACGTTCCATAGCCAGTAGATAATCATCTTTATCCACCATAACCCAATCGATCACTCTTCCAATTTCTTTTTTTAACATAATATCCAGCCAAATTCTAGTACTTCGTCCATTTCCTTCTCGGAACGGATGTGCTACATTCATCTCTACATATTTCTCAACTATTTCATCAAAGGTTGACATCGGCATTTTTTCTATATTCTTAAGCGCAGCATCAAGATACATAACTGGCGCAAACCGAAAACTACCTTTTGCTATATTTACATCCCGGATTTCCCCGGCAAAATGATAAATCTCTTCAAAAAGATACCTGTGTATAAACGAAAGTCCATTAAATGTTCCAGCTTCGATCGTATTAACATCACCGCTTTCAAAAAGCTGCTTCGCCTTTGCCTTACTAAGTCTTTCTTCTATTCTGTTAAGCTCGACTTGATTTATACTTCCCAGCTTATTTTCAAGCATTTATGCACCTTCTCCCTGTGGACTGCATTCGTTAGAATACCTCTTAACATAACCACTTTAAATCACTCGTTATCCAAGCTGTATACTCTGATTTTTTACAATCATCAATATGATTATATCTTTATCCCTTTTACAGCTATATTTTACCATACCTTATTTATTATCACTATACTAAAATTATTTTTTGATAAAATTAAGCCCCGGATGCTGACTCCAAGGCTTAATTTATTACTTACATCTTCTTAATCTCCACATTATAGCTAGCAGCATTTTTTCAAGTTAATTAAACAGAAATTGTAAAATAGACCCAATCATTCCCGTTCCACTTTCATTTCATCAGGAATAACTGCATTCCATGTCTACCAATTCATAGGAGGACGATCCGGATCGATTATCTCCTGGATGGAGAACAAATCCTCCAACCGCTTCGGGAACTGAAGCATTGCTTGTCCGTCAATCGGCCGTCTTGTCATTCTGACATAATCCTTTTTAATGTGCATCCAGGGCTTGCTGTCTACACCGAGGAATAAGTTAAAGCCGCTCTTTTTCAGGAACTGATACTTATCACTGGCATAGTGTCCCATCGTTGTCTCGATATCAACTCCAAAGGGGAAGATGAAGATATCACTTCCTCCGATGAGAGGCGCAACCTCCTTCAGCCATCGATTGGTATCTGTCTTCAACGTCTCTAAAGTAATTTTTTGCATGTTCTTATGTCCCCAGCTGTGGGAACCCAATTCCCAGCCCTCTGCCTTTAATACGTCTGCAACCTTGGTAGCTGTCTCCACATCCTGGGCATAGGTGGGGGAGGCCGCATCATTGGTCCGGTATCCGAAGATGCCTTCATAGCCAGTAAGGCAAAGAAGTCCCTTCGCACCCTGGTAGGAGAAATCCGGATGCTCCTCCACAAAGGCATCCAGAAGGGGAACCACATCAAAAGCACCCGTTACTACACTTCCATCTGCCTGTATCATCTCGCAGGTGATCTTTCCATCCTCACCGATAATCATTCTGGAGGCAAAGCCGTCACCGTCCATATATTCATAATAGCTGACATCATCTACCGAGAGCACAAAGGGTTTTGCACCCGGGCGGAGCATAATTTCATTTTCCACATACCCCAGGCTGCCGTCGTCCTGCTTAACCTGCTTGGTCAGATCCGCCATGCTGACAAGAACATAGCCGTCCTTGTACATTTTTTCCATTAATTTATTGAATTCGGATACTGTTGCCATATACATATTATAGCCCACCGAATCATAATCCGAGTCAAATGCCCGGGATGTATCTGCGACCAGCGAGTGAAAGAAGATATGGTTCATCTCGGTTACGGAAGTATAGGAACCGCCAAGATTCACCAAGGACGCTTTCTCTCCCTCCAGTCTGGTAATTGCCTCGGATAATACCGGATAGGCTTTATAATCTCCTTCGGAACCCTGATAACCTTGCAGTAGCTTGATTGCACCCTCATAGTCATAGCCCAGAGCCAATCGGTCTGCCTGAATAATCAGATCCTCCCGGTCCTTAACTTCCTTCTTCAGTCTTTCCTGTTCCTCCTGTGCCGCCTGCTCCTCGGGAGTCAGTTCCTCCTTATCCTCCCCCTTCGAGCTGTTATCGGCCTCCTCCCCTACCGGCGGACGGCTGTTATCCTTCGTATTCTTCCCTTCATCCGCTTTCATCGTGACATACAAGCGATAAGCGCCAAACAGGGCTAATAATACCACAACCTCCAATACGATAAGAGTGACCAGTCTGCGCGGTCCTCTTCTTGAATTCTTCTGATCCTGTCCCAACATGTCCAACCTCTCTTCATTCATAACGGAAATCTTTTTTCAGATCCACTTTTTATATCATGAATATAAACTGTATTCATGATCTTCGCTCCGCTCGCATACCTGCAAGCAAGCTTGCGGAATACTCACTAAGCTTTCCTTAAGTTATAGTATAGCATAAAAATTGACATAATTCCTTACAATTATATTAATTTAATGATTTTTCTTTGTAAACTTATATTTTAAAATTTGTAAAATAACAGAATCGCAAAGGCAACCGAAGCTCTCAGCCTTTGTAACAAAGCTTTTTTCATATATCCTGATAGCTTATTATTGCCCAAAGTATTATTTATTATTATTTAAAGTCTTTTAATCCTGATGACGCAGCCTGTTTTGAGCTTTCTGCAAAAACGAAATAAAGCCCCTGCCATCAATCGATTATATATTTCATGATGGCGGGGCTGAAGAGGGATCTCTAAGTAGATTAGCATGCAGGATGCCACGTCCTCAAGCATCCTCCGTATATATTATACCGCAGTCTGTTTCCTGTATTTCGTAAAAAAAAGCATATTTTAACCGTTGAAGTTACGATCTGTATTTACAATTGCATCACTTTCGCAAATCCTTTCCCGAGATTCCCGGCTCCGTCATCGAATAAGGATCTAATATAATCTCCAGCTCCTCCTTGGTCAGCAAGTCATCCCGCAGGATCAGCTCCTTTATCGGTTTTCCGGATTGGATCGCCTCCTTTGCGATCACCGCCGCTCTTTCATAACCCACATAGGGGCAGATTGCTGTGATAATCCCCACACTATTTTCTACCATCTGCCGGCACCGGTCCTCGTTGGCAGTAATTCCGGTAATACAATTATCAACCAGAGTACTGACTGCATAGGCAAGGGTCTCTATCGATTGGAACAGATTATAGAAGATAATCGGCTCAAAGGCATTGAGTTCCAATTGCCCGGCTTCCGTTGCCATGGTAATGGTCAGATCATTTCCTATAATATTGAATGCAACCTGGTTAACCACCTCCGGAATGACCGGATTTACCTTCCCCGGCATAATCGACGAACCATTCTGTCTGGCCGGAAGATTGATTTCACCAAGGCCGGTTCTGGGGCCGGAGGACATCAACCGGATATCATTGGACATTTTGGATAAATTCACGGCACAGGCCTTGATCACTCCGGAGACGTAAGCATATCCATCCAGATTCTGGGTTGCATCAATCAGATCATAGGCCTGAACCAGATTCAATCCTGAGATTAAAGCAATGTTCTTCACCACCATCTGCAGATACTGCACATCCGCATTTAATCCGGTACCAATCGCTGTGCCTCCCAGATTCAGATAGCTCATCTCCCGCTTGGCATTCTCAAATCTTGTGATATCCCTTCGTATCGCAGTGCTGTAGGCTTTGAATTCCTGTCCCAGGCGGATTGGCACCGCATCCTGCAGCTGAGTTCTGCCCATTTTAATTACCTGGTCAAACTCCTCTGCCTTATGGATTAAGGCCGTATACAGCCGTTCCAGCTGCTTCTGTGCCTTATTCATCAGCTTGAGGGCGGTAATACGCCCGCAGGAGGGAAATACATCGTTGGTGGACTGTCCGTAATTCACATGGTCGTTGGGATTGATTAACGAGTATTCCCCTTTTCTGCCCCCCAGAATTTCAATTGCCCGGTTGGCTATGACTTCATTGGCATTCATATTCAGGGAAGTTCCGGCTCCTCCCTGGATCGGATCCACAATGAACTGGTCGTACAGCTTGCCGGCAATAATTTCATCACATGCCTTCACAATTGCATCTGCCCTTCGTTTGTCCAGCCTTCCCACCTCAAAGTTTGTGATCGCCGCCGCTTTTTTAATCTGAGCGATGCTTTTTATAATTTCAGGGTGCATGGTCAAGCCGGTAATATAAAAATTTTCAGCGGCACGCAATGTCTGCACTCCATAATAGGCATTCACCGGAATCTCCTTTTCACCGATCGAATCAAACTCCACCCTTATCTGTCCTGCGTTCTTCTCTCCCATTTCATTTGTTCCTTCCCTTTTGTTTTGGCTTTTCTTTAATTATAGAGATCTGCTATATTATTATCAAATACATATATGTATATATAACATATAGATTTTCATTTATACTTATATACAAATATCACATACTGATATTGCTGGCATGCACCGGGGTAAAGGAAGGAAGCCAGGGTGTATCAAGGCAGGGCAGATCAAAAAAGAAAGTGAGGAAAACTCCTATGTTTCAAGGAAAAGAATATATTTATGAGGTCTACAAGACAAAAAGCTTCTCGAAGGCTGCCGCAAATCTGTATATCTCGCAGCCTTCGCTAAGTGCGACCATCAAGAAGATAGAAAGCCGCCTGGGCGTTTCTATTTTTGACCGCAGCACGAATCCTCTTCAACTGACCGAATGCGGACTGCAATATATCCAATACATTGAGCGCATTCAGGACATGGAGAGTGAGTTCGAGAATTATCTGAATAACTTGCATGAATTGAGAACCGGACATCTGACCATCGGCGGAAGCAACCTGTTCTCCTCTTATATCCTCCCTCCCCTGCTCCTTCAGTTTATGGAAAAATATCCTTCCATTGAAGTAAAGATGATTGAAGCAAGTACAAAATCCCTGGAGTCCCAGCTTTTCTCCGGTGCTCTTGATATGAGCATAGACAATTATCCGTTTTCAGAGGCGGTCTATGACCGGGTCTTTTTTGACCGGGAACAGCTCCTCCTTGCGGTCCCGGAATGCTTCCCCATTGAAAAGCAGATCAAAAAACAACAGCTAATGGCAGAGGATATCCTGAAGCACAGGCATCTCGCCTCTACCGTTCCGGTCGTATCCCTGAAGGATTTTCAAAGTCATCCCTTTATTCTGCTTCGCTCCGGAAATGACACCAGGGAACGTGCCGAGCAATTGTTTAAGAATGCCGGTATCAATCCCAATATCACCCTTCAGCTGGACCAGCAGGTCACTGCATATCATGTGTCCTGCTCCGGAATGGGGATTTCCTTTATATCGGATACTCTCATCCGTCAGGTATCTCCCGATCCCCGCATCAGCTTTTATAAACTGGAAGACGCTGCTGCCAACCGTAATATCAACTTTTATTATAAACACTCGCGATATGTTACCCGGGCAATGGAGGAATTTCTTAAAATCACCTGCCCCCATTCTCTGTAAGCACTGGTGGTCACCAGTCTCCATTCGAAAAAGCTACCCTGCCCTGACAATATCTCCATAGGTATCCTCCTCGTGGCAGGATGCACAGGCATTACTATAATAGAACTTAATCCCTATTTTATTCCCGGACGCCTCCTCCGCTGCTGCCTGAGATTGCAGGAGAATGTGCAGTACCGGAACAAACGCCAGAATGCTCCATCGCTTTATTCGACATTTCCTAATCAATGGCAGTATCCTCCCTATTGCCAAAGGCAAGCTCCAATACTTCCCTTGCCCGGCTTATCGCCTTCTCATCTGTCTTGAAGTATTCATATTCACTTAAGCCCGGTAATCCCATGTGAACCTGTTCTCTCCGGTATCTCATGGCACTGGGCAAAACCATCTTGCCCGACATATGAAAGCAGGACAGACCGGGACATTCCCTGGTTAACAGCTCAATTGCCCGGGCATTCACACCGGCGCCTGCCATAATCTTAATCCTGCCGTCTTCCCTGAGGCACAGCTTTCGAAGCAGCGGCATACCCTCGATACAGTTCTCCTGCTGTCCGGAGGTCAGTATCGTATCCACCCCCAGCTCGGCAGCCTGCAACAATGCTGAGAAGGGCTCCCGACACATATCAAAAGCCCGGTGCAGTGTCACGCTTTTACCCCCGGCCAGTTCAATCAGGGCTTTCATCTGTTCCCGGTTCAGTTCCCCGTCCTCCTTCAGACAGCCAATAACAATCCCATCGGCCCCTTCCCTGCAAAACAGCTCAACTTCTCTTTGCATACAGGAAAACTCATAATCATTATATAGAAAATCCCCGAATCTGGGGCGTATCAGAACATGTATCTTCAAGCTGGTATGTCTTTTAATTTCCTGAAACAAAGCAATCCCGGGTGTGGTACCTCCTATGACCATATTGGCACAGAGTTCAATGCGGTGTGCTCCGCCCTTCTGTGCACTGATAGCCGATTCAACCGAATCAACACATACCTCCAATAAATATGGCATCCTTCCCCCTCCTTTATCCTTATTTCACTATCACGCAGGCTTTCCTAAGCTGCTTCCCCGGCAGCATTCAATTATAGTACCTTATCGGGGATATCTGATGAAGTCTGGCAAGATACTCCCTGTCCTCGCATACATACAGGCTGACCTGGTTCCATTCCCTGCATACTCTCTGCAGCGTCGGATTCTTGGCTTCTTCCCAGGAGGAAAGCAGTATAATGACTTTATGCTGCGCTCCTGCATGACCTCCGGTACATTGTAGTAATAGGCATAGACAGATACGGTTCCATCAATCTGACGGAAGCAGGAAAGAATACGGTAGCTGCCCGCCTCAACCTCTATGTTCCAGTGGTCCTCAAGCAAATCCTCCGGATAAGACAGGGTTTCGTATCTGCCATCCCTTAACTTCCCGACCGTAATGTGCTCTCCATACTTCAGTCTTCTGTCCGAGGCATTGTCAATGCTTACCGCATACCTCGCTACCGGTTCATCCTCTGCCTTCAGGGGAACAAACGAAGCTCCTCCTTCCGCCAGAGCCTCGTTATATTCCGGCTCACGCGTGACCGGATTTAGTCTTGCTGCCATTCCAAGGGCCCTGCATACAATGATGTATACAATAGCAAAGGAGTGTTTTCCACATAACCCATTCTGCAGGGTACCGATGGCAGAGCAAAGAATCGTATCACATCCAAGCTCATCCACAAGCTTAACATGTTCCTTCATATATTTCTACAGCTTCTTCGGGTGATCTGTTCCCTTTCCTGCAAAATATTTCTGTATCCATTTTCTGTCTCTGCGAAGCATCCCATTGGCAGCCCGGGGAGCGAGGACATAATCTCGGTAAATATCCTCCGGATATTGCTTCAGAAATTCCAAAGACACCTCCAGGCATTCTTCCAGCACCTCTGAGGTAATGTTACCAGTGCAATACACACTAAGATGCTGATTAGCTTTTTTGTTCCTCTGTTTTTCATACAAATCCTCCCATTTGCTTTTTTAACAAACCGCACGCTGTATTTGCTAGTTTCTATTATACATATTGTTCAATTTTATCATAGCAGACATATTTTTATTATGCATACATTTTACATTTACTGCGATTTTTACCCGTTCTTTGTGAGTATTCAACATAGAATGCACTATTTCATCCATTCTCTGGGCCTGGTAGTTTTTACCTGGAATAGGTCAGCCGCCTGTACGGAATCATACATAGATGATAAGAATGGAGGGCAGCCTATGTTCAGGTCGACCCCGTCTCAAGTATCATATACTTCTCACTCTGACCGGCCGAGCGTACATGGTTGACCCGTTAACCTTATTGTTATATAATCATCTGCAGACAGTTTCCGTACTATAATAAAAACAGTGGAACCGAACTACAGAAGGAACAGGAGATATTCTATGGAGCAAACAAACGAAAAAATATATAAAAACAGGATGCTAATTCTAATTAATGTCGTATTGCTGACTTTTATGGCATCTCTGGACAGCAGTATCGTAAATGTTGCCTTACCAAAAATGTCGGAGCTTTTATCCACCAGCTCCGAGGCCATAGCATGGGTAGTGACTGTTTATTTATTGGTTATTGTGGGGACCATTCTGATTTTTGGGCGACTGGGAGATATTATCGGCAAAAGCCAGGTGTTTTTGTATGGGGTTATGGTCTTCACCATTGGCTCCCTGGGATGCGGCATCTCCAATTCTCTTCTGCTTCTGATTATTTTCAGAGCGGTTCAGGCACTGGGCGCTGCTGCAGCAATGGCTACCAATCAGGGAATTATAACTCAGGTATTTCCAAGCAATGAACGGGGA
>JAEZFH010000020.1 GCA_023437885.1 Bacillota bacterium
AGATGATATCTATGATTTATCAAATCAATAACGGACTAGTGAAATATGCAGCGGATACCATACTTGATCATATTAATTTTGAAATAAGAAATACGGAGAAAATTGCTGTTGTCGGTCGAAATGGCTGCGGAAAGACTACTTTGTTTAAGCTGATTGCCGGGATGCTTCCGCTGGATAATCCGGACAGTGATGAAAATAGCTGGATCAGCAAGACAGGGAATACAACCATCGGATTCTTACAGCAGATCAGTTTTGAGGATTCGTCGCCAGCAACGCATGAGAATTTAACAGCGGAGGAAGAGCTGCTGAAGGCATTTGCAACTTTACTTGAGTGGAAGGGAAAGCTGGAGCAGCTTTGTCTCCGGATGGAAGCAGACCAATCGAAGGAAGTGTTGGAGAGTTATTCAAAAACATTGGAACTATTTGAAAGCTCAGGAGGTTATACCTATCAATCGGAAATGGAAACGGTTGTTACAAAATTTGGATTTGCCCTGTCGGATCTGAAACGCCCCATAAAAAACTTTTCCGGTGGGCAGAGAACGAAGCTGGCGTTCATTCGGTTATTGTTAAGCAAGCCCGATGTCCTATTGCTGGATGAACCTACCAATCATCTGGATCTGCCTACGATTGAATGGCTAGAACGGTATTTAAAGCAGTATCCCAAAGCGGTGGTCATCATTTCTCATGACAGAATGTTTCTGGATAAGATAACGGATGTTACTTATGAAATCGAACATAGGAAGATGACACGATATCAAGGAAATTATTCAGCCTTTGTAAAACAAAAGCGCTTAAATTGGGATAAACAGCAGAAGGATTATCAAATGCAACAGAAGGAAATTACAAGGCTCATGACATTAATCGAGAAGTATAAGCATCATCCGACGAAGGTAGCAATGACTAAATCCAAACTGAAGCAGATCGAGCACATGGACCTTGCCCGGGCACCGGAAAAATACGACCTGAAATCCTTCCGTGCAGAATTTAAGCCGCTCAGGGCGGGAGGACAGGAGGTTCTAAAGGCAAACCGGCTTGTGATCGGCTATGACAAGCCGCTGTGTGAAGTGAGCTTTGAACTAAAGAAAGGACAGAGACTTGCAGTGATCGGTGAAAACGGGATCGGAAAATCGACGCTTCTGAAAACATTGGTGAGAAAGGTCAAACAGCTGGAGGGAATATTTTCCTACGGCTTTCAAATTGATCCGGGATATTTTGACCAACAGCTTGCCCAGAATGAGAATGACAGGACGGTACTGGAGGATTTTTGTGAAGAATTCCCTGTTATGCTTTTATCGGAGGCTCGTTCTGCTCTCGGCTGCTTCTTATTTGCTCAGGATGCGGTATATAAAAAAGTTTGTCAGCTGTCAGGTGGAGAAAAGGTTCGTTTGAGCCTTGCTAAAATTCTGAAGAAAAAACCCAATCTTCTTATTCTGGATGAGCCGACGAATCACATGGACATCGTTGGGAAGGAGGCACTGGAGGCTATGCTCATGAATTATGAAGGTACCGTTTTGTTCGTATCCCATGATCGGTATTTCGTACAACAAATAGCAGATTCACTGCTGATATTTGAAGGGGATAAGGTGAATTATTATCCTTTTGGCTATCAGGAATATATGGAAAGGGAGCTCGCCTCAGCTGAGGCGGACGCTTCCATTAAGTTTGCAGTTAAGACAAACACTCTAAAAGCAGCTCCCAACGGAAAGAATCGGGATAGAAAAGCTCTGGACAAAAAGAACCAAGCGATGAGAAAGCTGGAAATGATGGTGGAGGAGACGGAGAGAGAGATTGACAGAATAAAGGCATTGATGGAAAACCCGGAAATTGCCTGCGATTATACTAAATTGAGTGAAATCAATGACCAGTTGATCAGGGAAGAGGGTAAGCTGGAGGAGTATCTTGAGAATTATGTGAAGTATCAGGAGAAGATGGAAGAAATGGATTAAATTGAGTTGAATTATTTATCACTTTTGCTTTATTTGCTATATATTTGATAGTCTATGAAAGCCTTTAAATAAATATATTCTAGCTCCAAGTAAAAGACCTGTCACGCTACTGTGACAGGTCTTTTGCTAAAAAGGAGCTGCAGCACTACATCTCCTTCATTTCATATATTTTTTGAAGCACATTCAGGTGAAGCATTTTATCATTAGGCGCTTCGGAAAATTTGTAGTCTTCTACAAGCCTGTATCCGAATTTGATCAAAATCAACTCATAGATACAATGATCCGAGATATGGGAGATATCCGAATATTCCGAAAAACCTGTGTAATACGACCGGACACATCGATGGTAGTATTCTGTCATGTGATCAACATCTGCCTCATCCGCAATCAGGCTTGCGATATCCTCGCCCATGTAACCCCATCCGGCAGTATCCCAATCAATAAGCGTGATTTTATCCTCATGGGAGAATATGTTTGTCACCCAGAAATCCCTATGGCATAAAACGATAGGCAGTCTTGCTATACGGTTAAATATTTCATCAGAATGCTCATCAATCTCAATAAGCATATCACATAAATGCCTCGGGATAGGGCAGTCATTGGAACGTATGTAATCATATACCTCGTTCCATGACCTATAGTGGAGATAATAATTCTTCATGTAATCCACCTTGCTTAGATTGGTAAGTGTCTGCAGTATAACTGGCTGTTCTGCATACAATCTGCTTTGAAACCGTCCTAATTCCTTGGCGGCACGTTCATACATTTCACCGTTCAGGTTTAGGCCGGATGTGCCGGTGATATATTCAATCCAGATTTGGATCTCATCGCCGTTTATCTCTGTGTGATAACATTCTGGCCAGCGAAGCGAATTGGTGAATAACTTGCCAAAATCCGAAGCATACAGGTCATACTCCCGTCGCCAGGAATCAGGGTCGCTGTAGCGTTCCCATTTTTTCTGCGTCTTCAAAACAATGCGGTAGGGTAGTTCTTTACCGTCCGAGGTTTTGGCTGTACCCGTGACAAGCCGCACGTCACCCAGAGTGCCGCCATGCAATTGTGTGGTGATATAATCAGCATGTATTATACTCACACCAAGCATTTTACTTAAAGCAAATGTCAGTGTTTTGGACTGGATTTGTATTTCGTCCTGTGTATTCATATTGATATCCTCCTACGAATGGTCTAAAATTCACAATTTCTACAAGTAACCTCATCACTGCACCATAAATCGCCATAGGGATGAAATGTTCATTTTGGAATAGGCTCCTGCATTCTTCTAAACATGATAAGGTTATTAGTCTACTAAATAGGAATCCAAATGATAAAGCGCACAAGCAAAAAAGTCGGCTGCGCCTTTGTTTACAATATCATAGAGCACATGTATATTGAAAATGCTTACATGTAAATGGTTGGAGCAACCACAACCAGATTGTCAATGATAGTATCAGAATAATAAAGTTTTGGTAGGATTATGGTTTCCTGCTCAAATACAGGGAAAGAAATTGTGAGCGGATTTTCCATGGAAATTTCCTCTGTTAAGATACCTCTTTTTGTTTTTAGTGTCAGGTAATAGGGTTCGGTATCCGAATGGCAATAACCTGGCTTTTTTGTATTGACGATAGAGAAGGTTAATTTTTCATGAGTAAGATCAATAGTGGTTTCTAAAATTGGACCTCGGGAAACCCATGTTCTTTGCTTTTTGATTGCCGCTTTCAACTCTTCTTCCATGGATCCATCAGAATCACCTTCAATGAAGGTAGCAAATTGGTTTTTCATTTCACGATGTTTATGGAGATCCATGCCGCTAGTACAAGCCAGAGGGTATCCATTAAGAACTAATTCTTCCCACCACTGAATACCGCGTTTATTTATTTCGTTTAGCGATTGGGAATTATTGATTATTTCAATGAAATCAAAGGAGTGATAATCCTTAATATTCATATCAAATCGGCAGCCGCGTGCAAAAGGATGACCTTTGGAGAAAGGATGAGCGATACCGGTTAGTGCACCCCTCTCTTTTACTGCCTGAAAGAGAAGTTCCGGTTTATTAATATTAATGTTTTCCCAGGGGACATATTCATTCAGATTAAAACACAAAATATGTCCATAGTAAGTGGTATACTCCATCCCATAGATACAGGAAAGATCGGATCCTAATTCGCTTAGTATCCCCTTGATTTTCAGGTGTCCCGATATGGTATTATGGTCAGTAATAGCAAATGCATCTACTTTATCCTGTTGCATAAACTGGATTAATTCCAATGGAGTCATATTGCCATCCGATTCTGTGGTGTGATTATGTAACTCTAATCGTTTATACATAATAATTCTCCTGTTCGTTGTAAGTGGATTTTGTGTTTACAGACATGCTAAGAGGATAATGTGTTTCATCCATTAGGACATTAAATACGATCAGAGTGATTTTTATAACACCATGAATGCTTTTTTGTATAATACAGCCATCACTGGCCTGCTTCTCTGAAAAGTACATATGCGTCTTATAGTATGAATGCAGCTGGGACTGATTGATTTAGAAATTATAACAGTAAATGTGAAATTGCACAATCAAAAATATAAAAAATATAAAATTGTATAACTATAAACAATAAAGAATTATACAGTCAACATAAAGCAATACAAAATCAACATTATAACATGAATTAAGACAAGTTTAATTGTATGATATGTCTAATGTTATAGTGTTTTTTGATTACTAAAAAATTACAGGCGAATCAGAGGAGGACATATGACCAAGGGCAAGAAAAAAAAGAGAATGGGTTCAAAACAATGGATATGGTATCTGTTTCTATTGCCATCCATCATTGGTATTCTAATATGTATGGCATATCCAATGTTTGAAGCCTTAAGATTAAGTTTCTTTAAAACCAATGGCAGTATTGAGACATGGAAGGGGCTGGACAATTACAAATATGTGTTAAGCAATGAAGTATTCGGCAAGTCAGTTTTTAACACATTTTTTATAACGTTTTTTCAGTTAATTGTTGTGGTTCCGTTAGGGTTTATGATAGCTCTTATAATTAATTCACTGAAACATTATAAGAATCTGCTAAAAGCATTATTTTTTATCCCTTATATTACACCGGCGATCGCAGCAGGTACTTTATTCCTTTTTGTATTGCATCCACAAGGAATTTTGAATCAGTTCACGGGACTGTTTGGAATAACATCTGTATCCTGGTTAGAGAATGCCACCTCGGCACGCTTTGGTGCATCGATTTTAACCATATGGAAAAGCCTTGGATTTAATATTATTATCTTCCTTGCATATCTGCAGGCAATCGCACCGGAATATTATGAAGCTGCCTTCATTGATGGATGTACCAATCTAAAAGCGCATAGGTATATTACAATTCCCCAGATGGGAGGAGCCATTGCCTTTCTAATAACGATGGGGTGGATCCATGGGTTACAGCGTTTTACTGAGGTATATGCACTTGGCGGTGTTGCGGGCTCTCCTGCACGTTCGCTGCATACCATTGTTGGTTTTATTTATGAACGTGGTTTTGGCAATTATGAGTTTGGTGTTGCATCAGCTGCTTCCTATATTCTCTTCGCTATTATTTTAGTATTTACATTATTTAATATGAAGCTAACCAAAATGAATCAGTAAGGAGAATGAGATGAAGAAATATGTTGATAAAGAAGAGAATGCTTATTCAATAAACAACAAAGGGATTAGAATTTTCCTGACAGTTATACTTCTAGGTGCAGGACTTTTGCTGATCATGCCTTTTGTATGGATGACGATAGTCTCATTCGAGAGATATGCAAATATTAACCCGCCATTTCCGCCCAGCTTTAAGGTGAAAGATTTCTCCCTGTTTAATTTTAAAATTGTTACCGAGAATGGTGCGATGCTTAAAGCTTATGCAAACTCTGTTACAGTAGCAGTAATTGGAGTTATTGCGAATACGGTTTCTGTTTTGATGGGAGGATACGCTTTCTCCAAAGGAAATTTTAAAGGGAAGAAATTGATTTTTCTAATCATTATGGCAACAATGATGCTTCCCTTTGAAACGCGTATGATTCCAATGTATAAACTATTCTTAAAATTAAAGCTGGTCAATACCTTTGTTCCTTTAATATTACCCAATATCATTGATGCCTTTGGAATTATGCTGACCAAACAGTTCTTTGATAAATTACCGGATTGCCTTTCAGAAGCTGCGGCAATTG
>JAEZFH010000049.1 GCA_023437885.1 Bacillota bacterium
GGTGAAAATTTGATAAAATTAAGAATTGGTATGTGATTTGTAGTCTTGAAAAAATGATTTGTCCTTTGGATATTATGAATAAATTTATTTAATAATATTGAAAATTAAGAGGTTAAGTTTTTGGTCAAATTAATGATCAAATTGACTTAACCTCTTTTTTTATACAAGAACAGGAAGAGAGGAACAGAAGTAATGACAAAATTTTATTTGTCGTTTAGAAATGCATGAACTGGAACAACTGATATGCTTGTACCAAATTTTATACCAAGAAGAGGTGGGGTAATTGTTATGAAGAAGTGCCTCCAAGTCAAAAATATTTGGGAGCTTTATTCTCCCTTTTTACAATAAAATATTATTATTGCACTATCGAAATTTACTGATAGACGAAAATTACTGAATCCTTTAGAGAATCCTTTAGAAATAATATTTACAAGAACAAATGTTCGGTTTATAATATACTTATATTATAAAGAAAAATATGGTATTTTAAGGAACTTATGGTATAATATACATATTTAGAGTAAGGGTGATATTATGGAAGAAAAGCAAAAAGTAAAATATTGCCTCGAGGATGAAATATATGTTTTATGGATTGACGAGATATTTGATTTGGCTAAAGTATATTTCATAAAAGAAGATAAAGAAAGAGTTATTGGACTAAAATTGATTACGAATAAGCCTTGTATTGAAAAGACTTTAAGTATTAGCACATTGGCAGGGGGGATTTAAATGAATTTAGATTTCTTCGGGGATCATATGGATGGCGAAACATGGGAGAAACTATGCGATGATTGCTATCGAATACGTTATCAAGAGAACGGATATCAAAAGGTGCCAGCTACAACAAATGGTGATGCTGGTATTGAAGGCTTTACCAATAATATAGTATATCAGTGTTACTATCCGGAAGGGGAATATTCGGATCAGTTGTGGTATGAAAAACTGAGAGTTAAACTGACTAAAGATATTGGGAAGTTTGTAGATGAAGAATATGCTGTAAAATTGAAAAGTTTAGGTATCAAAAATATAAAAGAATGGCATCTTGTAGTGCCTTCGTATCGCGATAAAAGAATTATAGAGCACGCAAAAACAAAAACCGATATGGTAATTGAAACGAAAAAAAAGAATACAGAACTATATTCGTATATTACTGATGATTTTTCAATAAAAATTAAGGTTGCTGAGGATTTTAAAGTCGAGATGAGTAGGCTTATAAGAAATTCTTGCTTGGATATAAAACTAAATATGGCAATTAAAGATGCTGATATTGATCTAAGTAAATGTGAATCTGTTAAGGTTGAAAATATTAAGCGTAAAGTAATGGCTGTAATGGGAGAGATTAGTGAACAAGATGAACATTACATAAATTTAGTAAATATTTATGTGGAGTATTATATACGAGGAATAGAATTGCTAAAAATTTTTAGCACAGATTTTCCAGAAGTATATGGAGATATAAATGAGTTACTTCTTGCATACAAGAAGAAAGTATATTCTAAAACTTTGTTTAATCCAGACAAGAGTATGAATGCTACAATATTTAATGAAATTCTAGCGGAATTTGGTGTAAGACTAGAACAAGAATTTAAATATCTATCATTTGCGTCTGTAACAGAATTGCAGCATGATATGATTGCAAGCTGGCTTGCTGATTGTTCAATGGAATTTAGGTGACATTATGAATGAAAAATTTCTTATGACGGATACCGTTATTTTTGATGCTAAACCGGATGCAGTACCATATAAATATAGAATTAGCTATAAAATGGGGCAGATTTGCATGATTCTTGCGATTTGCAGTGACGGTTCAAGCTGTTCATTTTTAAAAATACAAATGATATCAAATGCATTGAATGATAAAGGAGCAGAAGCGAAATTGATTGACTTTTGCAATGATAATAATTTGCTTTTTGCGTCAGCCATTCGATTTGATCCTGCTGTTAATCGGGTTTTAGGTTATGCGGTGGCAGATGGGATGGTAAAACAACTTGTCAAAGGTACATATAAACTTACTGATAAGGGAAAAACATTTGTTAAAAAGATAAAATCAGATAAGGATTTGATGATAAAAGAAATTGAGTTTTTGGAGAAGGTAAAGAATAAACTGTCTGAAGATAAAATATCCGAATTAATGGATATGTGGAGGTATGCTGATGTTGGAAATCGGAAGACTTAAGATAACGATTATAACAGACAATGGTACATATGGATTTGATCAAAAATTTGAAAAAGGATTAAATTTTATTGCAAGTAATGACAATACTTGTGGAAAGAGTTCCATCCTTGAGGCAATATATTATTGCCTTGGATTTGAAGAAATCATTGGCGGACAAACTGAAAAAGTTTTGACACCTGTTTATAAAAGCAATATTAAGGATGAAGATGATGAGTATACAGTCTTGCAGTCAAGTATGTTACTCGAAATATCCAATGGTCATGATGTTATTACTGTTATGCGTAGTGCTAAAATGGAAAATCGTAAAAGTAAATTAGTAACTGTATTTTATAGTGCAATGGATAAAATTTACGATGGAGATACAGATAAGGATGATATGTATGTCCATTCACAAAATGCAGCGCAACATGAAAAAGGATTTCATGCATTTTTAGAAAAGTTTATCGGCATGCCATTGCCTATTGTGGCGACTACAGATTCAGCTGATAGAAAGCTATATTTGCAACTTATTTTTTCAGGCATGTTTATAGAGCAAAAGCGTGGGTGGTCAGATTTATTTTCAGCAATGCCGTATCTTGGAATAAAAGAATCTAAAAAAAGAATAGTCGAATATATTATTGGCTTAAATACCTTATCAAATGAAAAAAAGAAGAATGAATTGGTTAATGAGGAGAGAGCAATTCGCCAGGAATGGGGTAGTGCAATTAGAGAAATCAACTCATTATGTTATCGTGAGAATTGCTTAGTTAAGGGAATACCCATGGAGCCAGAAGTAGTAGAAATCGGCATAAACACCATAGCCAACATTATTAAAAATGTTGATGGAGGTATAGCCCTTGATAACTATATAATTGATTTACAGGATAAATATAATAAATTGAATTCTGTTGAACCCAAAGTGGTTGATAATTATGATGAAATTGAAGCTGAATTGAAATTAACGGAAGAAGCAATTGCGGAATTAGAAGAAAAGCAAAGAGAAGCTTACCGAAAATTTATGGCTGAGAACTTGGCTATTAAGAAGTTGAGTGAAAATATAGAAACAATCAAAATTGATATCAGCAATAATAAGGATGCAAAAAAACTGAGAGATCTTGGTTCCGAAATTGATAGTCTTACTTTAAAAAATATTTGTCCTGTATGTCATCAACAGATTCAAGATGCATTATTTCCTAATCAGGATGAATATGTTTTTATGTCTATAGATGAAAACATAAGGCATTTAAGTGCACAAGAACAGGTTTTTGTATATGCTTTAGAAAGTCATAAAAATAGTAAAGCACAATTAGATGCATTTTTGAGTGAGTTACAATCAAAATTGGCCACATTAAATAGATTAGCGAAATCTTTAAGAAATGATATATATGCGGTTGATGATGAATTTGCAGAGAGTGTCGTATATAAGAAAATAGAAATTTCCAAGGAAGTAGAAGATTTAGAAAAACTTCAAAGTGAACTGGGAATCGTATTTTCTAGGCTTGATAATTTATCTGGTAGGTGGAAAAAATATCTGGAAGAAAAGGAGAAAACGCCCAAAACCAAGTTTACAGCCGAGGATGATGGTAAACTGATAATCTTAAGAGATAGGTTTGTGGAAAATCTTCGGAATTTTGGATATAAGAGTTTATCAACAATGGAACAAATAGAAATATCAAAGGACTCTTACCTTCCAGTAAGAGAAAATTTTGATATGAAATTTGATTCGTCAGCAAGTGATAATATACGAGCTATTTGGGCGTTTACTATAGCCTTAATGCAAACGTCTATTGTCAAGAAAGGTAATCATCCGAATATATTGATATTTGATGAACCTGATCAGCATAGTATTGTGATGAAAGATTTAAAGAGTTTTTTTGATACAATTGTTGGGATGAAGTTAGGTCAAACAATTATAGCAATAACTATTAAAGATAGGGATACTCAACAAGCGATAGAAGCATTAAATGAAAAATCGTATAATATGATTAGGATAGAAAAAAGGGCATTTGCAAAAATGGAAGAATAGGATTAGTTTGTTAGGAGTATCTTAAAATAAAACAGAGCTTCCAAGTTAAGATTAATACAAAATAAAACGCAGAAGTATAAATGAGTTGAATAATGCCTCCAAGTCAAATGATTTGGGGGTTTTATTCTGCGCATTTAATAATAAGAAAAATAAGTGAATTAATAAAGAAGTAATAATTTTTAAAATTAAGAGGCTAAGTTTTTAGGTCAACTTAAATGACCTACAGACTTAGCCTCTTTTTTTATACCCAAAATCAGAGAGAAAGGAAGAAAGAAGATGTCAAAATTTTTTATGTATGGTACAGATCTTCATGAGTTGGAGCAATTGATGATGCTCGTACCAAATTTTATGCCAAGAAGAAGTGGGGTGATTGTTGTGAAGACGGTAGAAGATAAGAAGGAGCCAATGAGGTGTCAGAATTGTGAATATCCAATTAGTGATTGCTGCAATGATACACCTTGTATTTATTTTACAGAAAGGCTGGCAGCAGGGTTGATTAACTATGCCGAGATTGTAGATAACTATTTCAAAGATTGTGGATCGATACGTCTGAAGAGAAGACTTGATTTCCTTGTCATGAACTTTGATGGAGAGATTTTCTTGAATCAAATCCATCGTTTTAGATTTTATACGGTCTGCAGGTTACAAGACATATCTATTGAAGATAGGAATCCTATGTACCTGGCCACATTATTTTTATTGACTGTTGATAATAAATTGTGGTGTGCTGCGAAAGAACATATTTATCTGGACAGTTTTGATTTCAAAAAGATGCATCTAAATGGAATGAATACCGATGGATATGCAATCTTCCAAACTGCCAAAACAATTTATACAGACAGAGAGTATATCAAACAGGATGAGATTGCTGACAAGACTTTGATTACTGATCAAACATTTAAAGTGATTATCAATGCGATGCTGCTTTCAAAATACGGAGCAGCTATGTTCCAGATAAAATGCTGACAAGGGTTGCTTTTCTATTGAGAAATTTCTCTATAGTGAAAGGTAGCTCTTTTTTTTATGCCATGAAAAGAAATGGAGGAGTGAAACATGTACATAACGATTAAAAATCCAGGTATTACGGATAACCGAATGGTAGAAGTCTGGTTCCCCTGTGAGGAAGAAAAACTCAGCAAGGTCTGCAGTGATGTTGGCATCAAGATATCGAACGGAATGAATTGTTTTATTACTGGTTCGGATGACACAGATTTCAACAGTGTCATCAAAGATCATTATTGCAACGTGGATGAATTAAACTTTCTCATAAAACGGTTGGACAGCCTTGACGCAAGAGAAAAACTGACATTCTATGCTTCGGCAATCGCAACAGGCGCTGATACAATGGAGGATTTTATTAACTTAACGTATAACACACACTGCTATAGTGTCATCAGTGATTTTAGCAATCTGAATGAGGTTGGCAAGTATGTTTATCTAAATGAAGCTGGAGGGGCATCCGTCAAGGAATTAGAGGATATGGATGGTAAGGCAGTAGTAGAGGATTTAATAAAGTTCAGTCCAATAAAAGCAATAACCTCATATGGTGTCGTGTATCAAAACAGAAATGAACTGGAAATTGTGTATGACGGAAAGCATTTTCCTTGTTATCATTGGCAGAATGAAATTGCCATACTGGAATTAGAAGTGAAAGGTGAAAGAGAATTTTTGTATCTTCCGTGTTCAGAGTATGCGATGAAAAAGGCGTTGATGAGATTAGAGGCAGAGCATTTGTCAGAATGTCATGTGGCTTTGGAAAGTGATTGCTTCCCTGATCGGATGCTCAAGCTGATTGAAAAAGAGAATCCACTTAGTGCTAGAATTGATGACTTAAATGATTTTGCTTTGCATTTTAAGGAAATGAGAAGCAGGGACGGAGATTATTTTGCGAAGCTGTTGGAATATGTTGGACCAAGAAATTTGGAAGAACTGAAAGTTATGCTGGATAGCATGTATGAATTTGAAATGTTTGACGGCATCAGAAATGCAGAACAATATGGCAGATACATGATCTGCGATTCTGGGCATTTTGAATATGATCCGCATCTGGAAGACTATATTGATTTTAAAAGATATGGTCAGCAGAAAATAAAGAATGAATGCGGTGTATTTACAAAAAGGGGATACATCACCTATTACGGTTGTAACCGGGAATTACAGAACCTATTATTCGAAAATCTCGGAATGGTTATAGAAAGCCGCAAGCAGCCGCTGCAGTTAAAACTCTATATGCCGCTAAAAGCAATCACTTATGATGTAGAAAATGAGTATGGATATATGGAAAAGTCAGAACAGGAAGAAGAACTTTCTGCCGATGAATTGCTTTCATATGAAAATGAAATACTGGATGCCATTGCGAAAAGTAAAATTCCAGAACAAGAAAAAAGAGGACTGATGAGATATTATGATGCCTGTGATAGTGTCAATGCCAAAGTTGCTAAGTATGAATTTATAGTGGAAGAAGTAAAGGGAGAGCTAATGGGTGTGGCGGTGCTAACTTTAAATGACGCTCTGATGGATAAGGAATTAGAAATAATGAAGGCCGAGGTTAATGGGCAGGCATCGGACGGTTGGGCTGAAGGATTCGAACAGCGGGAGATTCGGGTGGATGATAAAGGTATTTACGTCAGCTTTTGGAACAGCAGAGACTGGGTTTTAAAATCAGCGGAAGAAATGGGACTGACAGAGCAATCTCAAACCATGGGAGGTATCAGTATATGAAAGGGTTTTTATCTCAAAAAGAAATTGAAAGAATCAAAGAAGAATATCCGGCAGGAACCAGAATTGAATTAATCCGTATGGATGATCCATATGCACCACTTGAATCAGGAATCAGGGGAACCGTTGAAAAAGTTGATGATATTGGTACATTACATATGAAATGGGATAATGGCAGAACACTTGGTGTTATCCCTGGTGAGGATAGCTTCAATGTGATTTCAAAACCACCGGAAGAAAGTCTGGTGGAGGGAGAACAAGCTATGGGAGGGATGAGCATGTAAAGGAAGATCAGGTAAGGTAATTAATTTGAAGTGAATAACAGACTGAGGTAAACGGGAGTACGGTTTATGGACTGTACTTTTTTTATGTTCAGAATCAGATGAGGCCGGTTGATTTGCTGCAATGCGCAGTGAAACAACCGGCCTTTTTTGTTGTCAAAAGTTCTTCCCACCAGACAAAGGAGGCGACAGGAGGTGGATCATGATAACATAAATGAAAAATTCTTGGGCTATTTAAAACGAAATCACACAGGAGAAGGTAAGGCATTACAGAGCAAGTGCTTGGAAACCAGATTTCATCTGAGCAACAGAAAAATCCGTGATATTGTCAATACTCTTCGATGCGAAGGGCATCCGATTTGCAGCTACGACGGCGGATATTTTTATGCTGCGAATGAAAATGAAGTCATAAAAAGCATCCGCCAGTTAAACAGCAGAATTCGTAAAATTGCGGAGGCAAAGAATGGTCTGGTAAAAGCCTTATCCCTCTATCCTGATCCAAGCGGTCAGATGCAGCTTGAATTATGGATTGTGTGTGAAAAGGAGGGATGATGTATTAATAGTTTTATGAGTTGGATTGGTGGAAAAAAATCCATGAGGGAACTAATCGTTTCTCTCTTCCCGCTTTATTACGAAAGGTATATTGAAGTATTCGGCGGCGGAGGATGGGTTTTGTTTCATAAACCACCTGGGAATGACTTTGAAGTCTACAATGACTTCAATTGTCTGCTCGTCAATTTATACCGTTGTGTCAGAGACAACTATGCAGAATTACAAAGGGAGCTGATGTATGTTTTAAATTCCAGAGAGGACTTTGACAGAACCAAAGAGATGCTTGATCACGATACTGAGACAGATGATGTCAAACGTGCCGCTTATTTTTATCAGCTGATCAGGTACAGCTATGCATCTGGTCTGACAAGCTTCGGTAGTCAGCCGCATGATATCAGAAGTAATTTCCCTGTTATTGAGCAGGCACACCGAAGGCTTGCAAAGGTTGTGATTGAGAATAAGGATTTTGAAAAGCTGATCAGGCAGTATGACCGCCCGGTTAGCTTTTTTTATCTGGATCCGCCCTACTTCGATACTGAAAAATATTATAGAAATGTCGGGGAAGAGGGATTCCAGAAGGAAGACCATATAAGACTCCGGGACGCTTTGCTTGGTATCGAAGGTAAATTTCTGCTTTCTTATAATGACTGCGAATTTATCCGAGGTCTTTATGATGCACCGGGCATTGTGATTGAAAGCTACAGCCGGATTAACAACATCAAGCAAAGATATGATAATGGTGCCCAGTTCCCGGAAATTCTGATTGCAAATTATGACTTGCATGAAAGAGAGCAGAATGCTCCTTCGCAGATGAATTTATTTGATTTTGAAAACGGATTATCAAAGGAGGAAGAGTAGAACATGAAACAGGAAAAACAAAAGGTCAAAGGTATTTTGTGTCTGCCGATTACGGAAGAAGCAGAAAAGAAAGTTGGAGATGCCGGAAAGCTTGAGGCAACCGTGGTAAAAAATGGTGTGGTACTTTTGAAATCCCAGATGACAGCCATGGAGGTAGTGGAAACCATAGAGGGGATATATAAGGTTCTGGAGGAACTGTATGTTACCCTGGTCGAGGCAGCCGGTATCTGCGAAGAGGATAGCAGCAAGACAGAAACAGAAGATGCAGTAGGAATAAAACTTCCAGAGTTTATTTTAGAAGAAGCCGGTATTCCAAAAGATGCAAAGCTCTGTGCTTATACCACAGAGGACAGTGGGGAAGTCACTGTGATGGAGGCAGAATACGAGCATGATTTATCGGATATCCCAAAGGATGCCCTACAGGTATTAAAAGATATAGGAGTATGCATGTCAGGTCTCAATGAGTGTCTGATGTCAGAAAAAATCATCTACGGGAAACAGGAATGATCAGATTCTGTAAAAGAAAATGTAGTGAAAGTGTGGTGATGGGAGGTGATGTGATATGAGCGGAATCGAGATGAAAAACGGCTGCATTTTTTACTATGGCAATCCTGCAGGATACCTAAATGAAAATAGAGCAACCGTGGATACCATGTTTCAAAGCAGGGAATTGGAAAATTGGCTTGCTGATAAAAAGTTGACTCCGAATTGGTTGGATGGTGTATTTGAACGTCTTTCCAAAGGTAAAATAGCAGGAGAATTTCAAAATAAGAGTAAGCCTCTTAAAAATGTACGTATCTGGCAGTTAAAACCGGATTCGGATTTTGAACTACGCTTCAGATCCTATGATGAAGTAGCGAAAGCTACAGGAGAACCAAGCATGACTAATTATGAAGTAGTCTATGATGGAAAGCTGGAAACCAATGATTTGGAAGCGATTTATGCGAAATTCAATCTGGATCACCCGTCTGATTTTAAAGGGCATTCGCTTTCCATTTCAGATGTGGTAGAGCTGTATGATGAAAGTGGAAGTGAATTTCATTATGTAGACCGTTTTGGATTTCAGCAAATAGGATTTACCGAACCAGAGCAGGAACACGGTATGAGTATGGGTATGTAAAAAATCAAAATAATCGGAGGATTTATCAATGAGGAAGCTAAGGAAGAGTTTAAATGGTTTTGCAACAAAACAGACTATTAAAATGAAGATGGTGATGAGTAATAACAAGGGTGAAGGCTACATTGATACAGCAGTGAAAATTTTGATTGCAGTGGTACTTGGTGCATTGCTTCTTGCAGGTTTGTATGCACTGTTTGGTAATGTGGTCATGCCGACACTCACCCAGAGAATCAAAGACATGTTCAATTACGGCGGTGCACATTAAGGAAGGGGGCGTAAAAGAATGGCTAAGGCAAACAATGATCAGAAAAAAGAGGATTTTGGCCTTCACTACGATGTGAAGATCCAAAGTATAAGACCGGAGGGAACGCTGCGCGCTACGGCAACAGTCAACATCAATGATGCTTTTGCAATCAGGGGAATCAAGCTGATGGAAGGATCCAAAGGACTTTTTGTATCAATGCCAAGTTATAAAGCTGGCAATGGAGAATATAAAGATATTTGCTTCCCATGTACTGCAGAGGCAAGAAAAGAATTTGACAAGGCAGTGGTCGGTGCTTATGAACTGGCGCTGACACAGGGACAGAATCAAGTTCAGAGGCCAGAGACACCAGTGGGTATGGAACAGGGGCAGACCCACACCATGACAATGTAAACTAAATTATAAGAAAGAATGAGGATAAAATAATATGAAGAGATTGACGAAAAGGGCAAATAATTTTGTAACAGGACAGATTGTCAAAATGCTGATGGCTGTAAGGAATAATAAGGGGGAAGGCTACATTGATACAGCGGTGAAAATCCTGATTGCCGTAGTGCTTGGAGCATTACTTCTTGCCGGTCTGTATGAATTATTTGGTGATGTGGTCATGCCGACACTTACCAACAGAATTAAAGCAATGTTCAATTATGCAGGTTAACAGCATTGTTCAGGCGGTGTTGTTTTTCTGTCTGATGGGATGTGCCGCCTATACGGATATCAGGAAACGGGAGATACCTCCGATGATATGGGGTTCGGTAGCAATCATTTCCTTACTTGATTTTCAAGCTGTTCATCTTCTGGGAATATTGGCAGCATTTCCGTTATTTATTATTGCAGTATGGATAGCACCAAACCGGTTGGGAGGCGGTGATATAAAACTTGTTGCCGCCACTGGATTGGTGCTTGGGCTGCAGGTAACGAATTATGGCATCATCATAGGCCTTATCTTTCAGGTATTGGCATTTTGCATTTTTGCACTGATAAAAAAGTTAGAGAGAAAGGAGGCAAGGAACATTTCCTTGCCTCTTGCCCCTTGCTTAGCAATTGGTTTTCTAACCATATATTTTATGAAAATCGGAGGAATCATACATGAAATTTTTTAAGAACAGAACGGTGGTTGGAGTGTTTTGCATTGTATTATCACTTCTCATCTGCTTTGGCATTACACCATTATTCAATAAAGGTATCAGCAAAAAGACTAAGATTGTCCGTGTGATAAAGGGGATCAAGGCAGGCGATGAGATTACAAAAGACATGGTGCAGACCGTAGAAGTAGGCGGATACAATCTTCCTGAAAATGTACTAAAGTCAGAAGAAACTGTGGTTGGAAGCTACGCCCTTGCTGATCTGGAAATCGGGGACTATATCTTAAATATTAAGATATCCAAAACACTGCCAGCTGAAAATGCTTATTTATACAGACTGGATGGAAGTAAGCAGGCAATATCTATTACCATTAAAAGTTTTGCCAATGGTCTGTCCGGGAAGCTTCAAAGCGGAGATATTATATCTGTGATTGCACCAGATTATAAGAAACAGGGTGCTACTGTGATTCCGCCGGAATTGAAATATGTGGAAGTCATCTCGGTAACAACCTCCAGTGGTAATGATGCTAACACCGGGGAACAGGAAGCAGATACGGAAGAAAAAGAACTGCCATCCACAGTTACGCTTCTTGTAACACCGGAGCAGGGAAATATATTAGCCAGTCTGGAGGCGGACGGTGATACCCATCTTTCTCTTGTATACCGAGGGACGTCTGCAAATATAAAGAAATTCCTTGATTCACAGACTAAAATTCTGGATGAACTATACCCAAAAGAAGAGACAGTATCAGAGCAATCCAGCGAGAAAACACAGATATCTTCAGAAACGGATGCCAGTGAAACAGAATCCGTACCACAGGACTCAACAGTAAGTGAAAATGGTACAGACTGCGAGGAGGACTGAGGATGATCAATTTTAAGAAAAATACCATCTTCTCCCGCAAAAACAAGGAAGAAATGGTAAAAGAAGAGGTGCTTCACGGCGGTGTTCTTGCTGTCTGGGGAAGTCCTGGATCCGGCAAAACAACGGCTGCGGTAAAGCTCGCAAAGTATCTTGCAGATAAGAAGAAAAATGCTGTTCTGGTGCTTTGTGATATGACGGCTCCTATGCTTCCCTGTATTTGTCCGCCGTCAGATCTGGAATGTGAGAGATCACTTGGCAGCATTTTATCAGCCGCCCATGTAACAGAAACGCTGGTCAAATACAATATGGTAACCCATAAGAAAATACCATACCTGACGATGCTAGGTATGCTGAAGGGTGAAAATGAATACACGTATGCTTCATATGCAAAGGATCAGGCACAGGAGCTCATTGAAACGCTGCGTAAAATAGCTCCCTTTGTTATCATTGACTGTGGCAGCTATATTGCAAATGATATTCTTTCTGCTGTTTCGCTTTTGGAAAGTGACAGTGTGCTTCGCCTTGCCAACTGTGATTTAAAATCCATCAGCTATCTGTCAAGTCAGCTGCAGCTTTTGCAGAACAGCAATTGGGATATGGACAAACAGTACAAGGTGGCATCCAATGTGAAATCCTATCATGGAATTGACCAGATGGCGGGAGCACTTGGCAGTGTTTCTTTTAAACTGCCTTATTCAGAAGAGGTGGAGGAACAGTATCTTGCAGGGAATCTGCTTAAAGATCTGTCCATGAAAAACAGCAGAGATTTTCGAAAGGAGATTGAACGAATCGCAAAGGAGGTGTTTGGATGTTAGGAAATAAAAGGGGTCATTCTGTGCTTTCAGAGGAAGATAAGAAACAAAGCGTTGCCTCTGGTCTGCCGAATCCAATCTTGGATCAGGAAGATAGTATTAACGAAGTTAGCCCTGTCGTGGAAAAGGAACAGAGAATGAAAGAGCTGATGAATACCACAAAAACACCTAATAACTCGAAGAAGCTTGGTACGGAAAACCGTACTCACTCCCTGTTTTTTGCCCCGGAAACCGAGAAAAGAGATTTTCAGACCGTCTTAAAAGAGGTGCAGGAGTATATTGCAGGCAATTATTCTGTTCTTATTACCAATGAGGAACTTGACTATGCCAAGGTGCAGATAAAACGATATATCGGAAAATATGTAATGGATCAGCGAATTGCTGTGCAGGATATGGATGGTCAGGAACTAATTGATGCCCTGTATACGGAAATGGCAGAGTACGGGTTCCTGACAAAATATATCTTTGGAAAAGGCATTGAGGAAATTGACATTAACTCCTGGCAGGACATTGAAGTGCAGTATTCGGATGGCAGAAATGAAAAGCTTACGGAGCATTTTGATTGCCCGGAACACGCCATCAATGTCATTCGGAGAATGCTTCATGTATCCGGCATGGTTCTTGACAACTCAAGTCCTGCTGTGCTTGGGCATTTATCCAAGAATATAAGAATCGCTGTTCTTAAAACACCTCTTGTGGATGAGGATGTAGGCATTGCTGCTTCCATCCGTATCGTAAATCCACAGAGTCTGAAAAAAGGGGATTTTATTCAAAGAGGTACAGCAACAGGAG
>JAEZFH010000052.1 GCA_023437885.1 Bacillota bacterium
TCACCGGCTTGCTCTGTGTCATTTTCCTTTTCGTTCAAACTGCCAGTTGGTGGCTTTTGGGCTTGGATTTGACATCAAAGCTGTATCCGCTGATTATCCATCTGCCGCTGATCATGATATTCTCGCTGTACCATAAACGGCCGTGGCTCATATCCGCCGTCAGCGTGCTTTCCGGTTATCTTTGCTGTCAAGCGCCACGCTGGTTTGGTTTCCTTGCAGGAGCCGCTTTGGACACCAGCCTTGCAGACCATATTTTTTACATAGCATCCGTGTTTTTGGCCTATTATTTCTTGAAAAGATATGTGGCCGGATCTGTCCGGCAGTTGATGGAAAAGTCCACGAAATCTTGCTTATTTTTAGGTGGAGTCCCGCTTTTTTACTATCTGTTTGACTATGTGACCGCCATCTACACCGATGTGCTTTACAGCGGAGCCGAATGGGCGGTACAGATCATGCCCTCAAGAATATCCGTTTTCTATTTTGTATTTGTTATCCTTTACTATGCTGAGACACAAAAACAGGCGAACCTCCAAAGACAAAAGGATATGTTGGATGCACAGTTTAGATTAGCGCAGACAGAGTTTGCTTCTCTGCGGCAGTTACAGCAGAACGCCGCATCCTATCGGCATGATATGCGCCACCATTTCGCGCTTTTACAGGGTCTGGCCTCCAAGGAACACATAGAGGGGATCAAAGAGTACCTACGAATTGCCCAGTCCGACATGGATGCCATTACGCCCATACGCTTTTGCGAAAACGAAACCGTCAACCTGATTTTGTCCGCTTTCGCTACTAAAGCGAAACAAGCGGAAATCATGCTGATGGTGGATGCGAAACTGCCTGATTCGCTTCCCTTTAGCGATACTGAGCTTTGCTCGCTCTTGTCAAACGCATTGGAAAACGCCATTCATGCCTGTGAACAGATAGCTGACAGCAACAATCGCATCATCCGGTTGCGTATGTATTCCAAAAATAATAAGCTGTGCATTGATCTACGCAATAGCTATCAGGCAGAGCCGATATTCCAGCAAGGGCTTCCAGTATCACAAGAACAGGGGCATGGCTTTGGCACAAAAAGCATGATTCATATCGTGGAAAAGCATGGGGGTGTATTCCAGTTTTCAGCTAAGGGTGGCTGGTTTATATTTCAGGCTACTGCATAAAATACTGTCATTTCTTACAGTAACTATTAATGTTTAACAAAACGTATTTCCAACTTGGGAATACACGGAAGAGTCCTAAGTTGTTCGGATTAGATTAGTTATCGTGAAGTACGTATTATCGTGCAATTTTGATTAAATTTCTTTACATTTTATGCTTTGAAGGCTTACCGCACGATAATACGTAATGCACGATAACAAGTATGCGAGCGTAGCTGGAGATTATGATAGTTTTCATTTATTATGACAAGAAATAATGTGGTTTAGGTCAATTAAGAGGTCGAAGGCTCCATAGAAATTCGGTATAATAATTATGATTAGAAAGAGCACCTCGAATTCTAGTCATGGATAGAACAAAAAGAGCAAATACATGGTATAGGATTTGTATATCATCACATGGAAAGGAGCATTTTTCCGATGACCAATTTAAGGGAAAAGCCATTCTATCTTAATGAGGAAGAGATAAAATGGGTAGAGAGCACACTGGCCGGTATGAGCGAGGAAGAGAAGCTGGGACAGCTTTTTTGTCTGATTGCTTATTCCGATGATCACGATTATCTAAAAAATCTGGCTCAAAAATATAAGCCGGGCGGCTTAATGTGCAGGCCGATGCCTGCGAGAGAGGTTGTCAATACCGTACAGCTTCTTCAGGAGAATTCAGTGATACCGATGCTGATTTCAGCGAACCTGGAAAAGGGCAGCAACGGCATCGTGGAGGAAGGAACCTTTATCGGATCACAGATGCAGGTGGCGGCTACCGATGATGACGAGATGGCCTACAAGCTTGGAGTCGTATGCGGTTCCGAGGGTTCTGCAATCGGAGCAAACTGGTCCTTTGCACCGATCATCGATATCGACTATAATTTTAGAAATCCGATTACCAATACACGTACTCTGGGTTCTGATCCGGACAGGGTGAGAAGAATGGGAGTCCAGTATGTGAAGGGAGTACAGGAGTATGGGGTTGCGGCATCTATAAAGCATTTTCCCGGAGACGGCATGGATGAAAGAGATCAGCATCTGGTAGCTTCTATTAATTCCATGTCCTGCGAGGATTGGGACAAGACCTATGGAGCAGCTTACCGAGCCTGTATCGATGCGGGAGCGATGACCGTAATGGTCGGCCATATCCTGCAGCCGGCTTATACCAAAAAGCTGAATCCAGAAATCCAGGATAAGGATATCTTACCGGCTACCCTGTCCTATGAGCTGGTGACCAAGCTCTTAAAGGAGCAGCTGGGCTTCAACGGCCTTGTTGTTACCGATGCCTCCACAATGGCAGGTATGTTGATTCCCATGAGCCGGGAGAAGGCAGTGCCCCAGGCAATCGCCGCTGGCTGTGATATGTTCCTGTTTACTAAGAATCTGGATGAAGATTATGAATATATGAAGAAGGGAATCCGGGACGGAATTATCACGGAAGAGCGTCTCAGCGATGCTTTAAGAAGGATTCTTGCCACCAAGGCTGCATTAAAGCTGCCGAAGAAGAAGGAAGAAGGAACACTGGCTCCGTCTTATGAGGAAGCAGAAGCAAAGGTTGGAACCCAGCAGCATAAGGCCTGGGCAGCGGAATGTGCGGATAAGGCAATCACTCTTGTCAAAGAAGAACAGGGTGTGCTTCCCATCTCTCCGAAGAAATATAAAAAGGTCCTGTTCTATGATATCGAGAGCCAGCAGGGAGTTGCCTACTCTGTCAGGGCAGGGGTAGCGCAGAAGGTGAAGAATATGCTTGCAGCGGAAGGCTTTGACATTGATGTATTTCAGCCTACACCGGGCTTTGAGGGTCTTGCACGCAGGTATGGGGAGATACCGGAGCAATATGATCTGATCATCTATCTTGCCAATATGGCTACCAAGAGTAACCAGACAACCGTAAGAATTGAATGGGCACAGCCCATGGGTGCTAATGTTCCGGTCTATATGGAGGTTATTCCGACCATATTCATCTCTGTGGAAAATCCTTATCACCTGATAGATGTTCCCAGAGTTAAGACCTATATCAACACCTACAGCTCCAATGATCATGTGCTGGAAGCGTTGATCAATAAGCTGGTCGGAAGATCCGAGTTCAAGGGAGTAAGTCCTGTGGATGCATTCTGCGGCATGTGGGATACCAGGCTGTAGAGCCGGGTCACGGCCTTCGGGTATGACAGGGCAAAAAGACAGTGGTTAAGAGGGAAGTAATTGATATATAAGTGTTAAGTAATCATAGTTCTTGTCTATTATATATGCATAATACCGGAGCAGGACCGATACAGGCTTTTGCTCCGGTATTTATTATAAATTGGTGCCTATCCGGCGTGGGATAAAAGCAATCCTACAGGAATATGGAAAGGGCAAAAAAGATTTAATTATCAGAAAATCGTATTAAGAGCAAAATAGTTATATTAAAATGAAGATATTCAATCCGTGCAGATTCTTTATAATAAAAGGAAGGAATGACGGACACGGTTTAATAATACTGAAAAAAACAATCGATATCTTTATTTTGACGGAGGGACCCATGAGTACTTCAAATACTGAAAGGCTTGGAACGCAGCCCATTGACAAATTGCTTTTATCATGGAGCTATTCTGTAGCTTCTTCTTTGGAGAAGCGGAAGATGCGATATTTCGGTGAGAACAGAATATCAATCATAATAAGGAGGTACCGATGGAAAGTTTAACAAAGAACAAAAAAAGCAGGGAAGCAATAGAAGTAATGGTTAAGAGGGCCTTCCCCGGCCTTGCGGTTGCCGATGGTGAGGATGCGGTCATTGAGATGAAGGAAGGCTGGTTTAATGTGGCATACAGGGTCAGGCTGTCCGATGGCCGGGATACGGTGCTCAAGATAGCTCCGCCGGCAGCTGCACAAGTGCTTACCTATGAGAAGAATATTATGAGTACGGAAGCCGGTATGATGATCCTGGCCCAGCAGCATACCGATGTGCGGATTCCCCAGGTGTATTACTATGATAATACCAGGGAGCTTTGCGATTCGGATTATTTCTTTATGGAGATGCTTCAGGGCAGCAACCTTGATAATATTAAGGAGGAATTGTCAGAAGAAGAGCTGGGGAGTATCAACCTGCAGATTGGCCAGATCTTGAGGAAGCTCAATGGGCTTCAAAGAAAAGATTATTTTGGATATGATGGTAACCCGGAATTGCGGGGAGCCACCTGGAGAGAAGCGTTTCTTAAGATGATAGATGCAATTCTGGAAGACGGTAAGAAAAAGCAGGTGGAGCTGATGTATCCC
>JAEZFH010000097.1 GCA_023437885.1 Bacillota bacterium
CCCTATACCGGTATGATCTACCAGCAGAAATATGATGATTTTCATTTCGGCGCAATTCTGATTGTGAATGAGAAGCTGATATTTTCGGAGCTGCAGGATCTGTACCGGGTGATGTTCCTGATTATGATGATTATCATTCCCGTATTTATTTATATGATATACTTTATCTCACATCATATTACCAAGCCCATGGGTATTATGGTGGATGCCGCAAGAAGTCTGGAGAAGGGCGACATAGGTATGCAGGTTGTGGGAAAGTCCATGCCGAATACGGAATTTGAAGTGTTGATATCTTCTTTTAACCAGATGTCCTCCGAGATAAAATATCTCTTTGATTATGCCTACAGTGAAAAGCTGGCCAGAAAGGATGCCAAGATTATTGCCCTTCAGTCCCAGATCAATCCTCATTTTCTAAACAATACTCTTGAGATGATGAACTGGCAGGCCAGAATGGCAGGAGATGTAACCGTGTCAAAAATGATCGAGGCGCTCGGAACCCTGTTAAATTACAGTATGGACCGTTCCAATAAAAAGATGATTAATTTGGTGGAGGAGCTTCGCTGTGTGGATGCTTATTGCTACATTATTTCCATGCGTTTTGGAAAGCGGCTGAAAATTGAAAAAGAGGTGGATCCGGAGCTGCTGCATCTGGATGTTCCCCAATTAATCCTGCAGCCGCTGATCGAAAATGCGGTTGTTCACGGGGTCGAGACAGTAAAGAACGGAACCATCTGGATAAAGGTATTTAAGGAAGGGCCAAATGCGATCCTGCAGATCATCAATACCGGAAAAACCATGTCTGAAGAAGATGTTGTACGGGTTAGGCATATACTGGAAGGAAGATATGACCAACAGGGAGGAAACGAAGGTAACCATAATGACAAGCAAAATGATAATCATAATGGTGACCATAACGGCAAGCATAATGGCAGGCATGAGGCACTTGGAATTCATAATGTAAATGAGCGTATTAAACTGATCTACGGTGAGGAATACGGACTGACCATCGGGCCGCTGTCAGACGGGGAAACGGCTTCTACCATAACGGTTCCGCTGGAATATGATCCAAGCAAGGTTAAGCTAAATAAACCAAGCCTCATATGGAATAAATCCGATTCTTAGTGAATATGAACAATAACCGACCCGAATTTTTGGGACAGGATAGCAAGAAGAAACAAAAAACGTCAAAATAAACTAAGGATTTTTTCGTTTATCTATATTATAATATACTTATATTATGGGGATTTACGGTCTCCAAGAGGCAGTACGGTTTACCACGGCTACACGAAAGGTATCATATTATTTTGGAGGATGAAATATGAAAAAAACGAGAAAAGTAGTAGTTGTCCTTCTCAATTTAGTGCTTGCCATATTCATGCTGACTGCGTGCAGTGAAAATGCAGATACAGATGCGGCAAAAAACCTGACCGGAGAGGCAGTTGGGGGAACTGCCAGTCAGATATCTGAAAGTCCGGTACAAAATCCGGTTACAATCGCTACGGCCTCCATGTACGGAGGAACCGATGCCAATGCCGGAAAGTACCAAGCAATCAACGAACAATTCATGTCAGATTATCCGTACATAACCATTGAAGATGATTCGCAATCCTCGGATCAGGACTGGAAGACGAAAATTGCCGCTGATTTTGCAGTAGGCAATGAGCCGGATGTAATTCAGTACTTCACCGATTCCAATGCCAGTGATGTTCTGGCTGCGGGTAAATTCGTGACTATTGCTGAGATTAAAGAAGTATATCCGGAGTATGCGGCTGATATCCTGGACACAGCATTGGAATTTGCCGCTAATCCGGATGGAGTTCAAAGAGCAGTACCAACTACGGGTTATTGGGAAGGATTATTCTGCAATAAAGATTTATTTGATAAATACCGCGTGGAGCTGCCAACGGATTGGGATAAGCTTATGAAAGCAATCGAAACCTTTCAGGCGAACGGTATTATACCGATCTCCATCTCGTTAAACAACGTGCCCCATTACTGGATTGAATTCCTGATGCTGTCCGCAGCAGGACATGAGGCTTATAAAACAATTCCGGAGACCGCTCCTGATGATTGGTGCAGAGGTCTTGAGATGATGCGTACCTTAAGAGATATGGGAGCATTTCCTGAGGACGCAGATACCATAGATAATGATTATGCCGGAGAACTGTTTAAGAGGAAGAAGGCAGCCATGCAGATGGATGGTTCCTGGTTCGCCGGCGGAATTCCGGATCAGAAGAATACGGTCGTAATCGCACCTCCGGCAATTCCCGGCAGTAAGGCCCTGCCCGGGAGCATGGTTGGCGGAATATCCTCCGGATTCTATATTACCAAAAAAGCATGGGAAGATCCGGATAAGAGGGATGCTGTAGTGAAGTTCGTCATGGCCCATACCAATGCAAAATCCATCGCCGTTTACTGGGGAGGCAATGGTCAGTCCGCCGCAAAGGTGGAACCGCCCCTTGAACTGACCCCCCTTGGTATCTCCGGGCTCAATTATGCCAATTCTGCAACCAGTACCTCTTCGCCCACGGATTCCCGAATTACCCAGGAGGCATATAATACTTTGGTGGCGGGGATTGTTGATGTATCGACAGGCGAGAAGTCGGCTAGGGATTTATTAAATGAGGTTTTGGAAATTAATGCAAAAGAATTTTATTAATCGTTTGACAGCAGGCACCATAAAAGGATAATATTGATATAGATTTAGGGCGCCGTGTCCAAGCGGCAGAACGGAGATATCAATGTATAAAGTAGTGATTATTGATGACGAACCTATCATCGTTGAGGGAATTTCCCGAATGATCAAATGGGATCAGTATTCCTGTAAAATTGCGGCCACCGCCAATGATGGAATTGAAGGCGCGCAAGTTATCCGGAAGTACCAGCCGGATATCATTATAACAGATATTTCTATGCCGGACATGGATGGGCTATCCATGATCGCTGGTTTAAAATCGGAATTTCCCAGTATGGAAATCAGCATCCTTACTGGCTACCGTAAATTTGAATATGCCCAGAAGGCAATCCGGCTGGGGGTAACCCGGTTTCTTCTGAAACCCTCGAATATGGAGGAATTGGAGGAAGCGATTTCTACCATGGTCAACAATCTGAAGGAGAAGCATATCCAGGAGGAAGTGGAGGTATTGGATCATAGTCCAACGGAAGAAGATCGCTATGATAATGAGGCCAGCAATTTTATCGTAAATAATGCCATGAAATACATTGAGCAAAATTATCCCCACAAAATCACCTTATCCGAGGTTGCAGAGAAAACCTATGTCAGCCAATGGCATTTAAGCAAGCTGTTGAATCGTAATCTCAGCCAGAATTTCTCGGAAATTCTGAATAATATCCGGATTAGAGAGGCGCAAAAGCTTCTTCGGGATCCTTCTCTTCGTATCGGTGATATTGCAGAACGGGTGGGTTTTGTTGATATGGCTCATTTTTCCCGCGTATTCAAGAAAAATGTCGGTATCTCGGCAAATGAATACCGGAATACCATATCCCAGAAAAATATAGATCCTCTGATGAAATAAGAAAAAGCAACACGGCTGCAGAGGCACTTTATCTGAAATGGATTACCAAATATTTCCCGAGATATTCGATGAGTGAAGAAATATATCTTGTGATATTACCTGGAATATATTATGATGTATGTGGATTTATCGGTTTTCCTGAATGAATTTATGTTTATTCATAATACACTATTTTGATTGGAGTGGTAGTTATGGCATCCATTATTGACGGTAAGATAATCTCTTCAGAAATTAAAGAGGAGCTTAAGCAAAAGGTGGAAAAATTAGCACAGGAGGGTATCCGGATTACCCTGGCTGTGATACAGGTGGGAAAGGACCCTGCCTCTACCGTATATGTAGGCAACAAGAAGAAAGCATGTGAATATATAGGAATTCGTTCCTTGTCCTATGAACTTGCAGAGAGTACCAGTCAGGAGGAATTACTGGAATTGATTCATAAACTGAATTCAGATTCTGAAGTGAACGGTATTCTTGTCCAGCTTCCCCTGCCCTCCCATATGAACGAGGATCTGATCATACAGACCATTTCCCCGTTAAAGGATGTGGACGGCTTTCATCCCCAAAGCGTGGGTGCCTTAAGCATCGGACACAAGGGCTTTGTCTCCTGTACACCTGCCGGAATCATCCAATTATTAAAACGCTCCGGAATAGAGATCCAGGGCAGAGAATGTGTCATCCTGGGCAGAAGCAACATCGTGGGCAAACCGATGGCAATGCTTATGCTTCGGGAAAATGCAACTGTGACAATCTGCCATTCCCGGACGACGAATCTGAAGGAGGTCGCAAAACGGGCGGATATTCTTATTGTTGCCATTGGTAAGCCGAAATTTGTGACCAGAGATTTTGTCAAAGAGGGTGCCGTAGTGATTGACGTCGGCATCCACAGAGATGAAAACAACAAATTATGCGGCGACGTGGATTTTGCCGATGTAGCCGGCCATGCATCCGCAATCACTCCGGTCCCCGGAGGGGTTGGTCCGATGACCATTGCAATGCTCATGAATAATTGCGTAGAATCAGTCACTTAATAGACTGTATTATTGTTTATGTTATTGTACCAGAATGGAGTTTGGAATGAAGATAGAACAAAGTCTGAATTATTCAGATACAAAGTTTCATATATTGGCAGCCGAGCAGGAGTTTATTGTACATCCGGTTGCTTTTGGCTATTTGCCTTATAATGCTGCATCCTTGCAGTGTGCCTACCGGTGCAGCTACCAGGTGAGGGACTATAAATTATACCTGGAATGTCTGGAGATCGGAAGCAACGAAGCTCTTAATCTGGGTGGCGTCCGGATGGAGGTCTATGCACAGCAGCATGAATTCTCGGATTTTCCCGTATCTTATAACGGTGCTGTTTTAATTGGAGAAAACCCGGTGAAGGAGTATTATCTTAACAGCGAGGTTCCTGCCTGCTTTTCTTATCAGAAAGTCATCGAGCTTGTATTTGATCAAGGAGTATTAATTACCACCATTGACCAGAGCAAGGCAATGCTTCGGATTCGAAAAAACATAGAATTGGGACTGCGCAGCCTGACAAAAAAACGGGATGTCCGATGCATTAACCGCTTTATAACCTCCGCCTTTGTTGGGGATTATAAGCCCTTCCGTTTTAGTTATGCCAGGATGAACTATATTAAGGAAATGAAGAAGGATTATTCCCGGTCCGAGATTATGGAATAAGAGAATAGTCTCTATAATAAATTACTTCCTGTGTAACGGAGCGGTCTGTATGTATATCCGTAGGACACGCTGAGAAGGTAAGTCAAGTAAAAGGGAGATGGGATGCCGCAGACTGAACCGTAAGTAACGGTGGAAAAGAGGCAGAATAAAACTGTTTCTTTTTTTGTTGAAAGCTGTTACAATGTTAGTTGAGCCAAATGAAATCCATTAGGATTTCATTTGTGATATCCATTAGGATTTCATTGAGAAATCAATTAACTACGGAGGAAGAATGAATATTTATTTTATATCACTGGGTTGTGATAAAAACCTGGTAGACAGTGAAAATATGCTCGGTATTCTGAATGAAAACGGATACCGGATTACAAGCGAAGAACAGGAAGCCGACGCAATTATCGTCAATACCTGCTGCTTCATCCATGATGCAAAGGAAGAGAGCATTACTACCATATTAGAAATGGCTGAATATAAAAAAAGCGGTTCTCTGAAAGCTCTTATTGTTACCGGCTGCCTGGCTGAGCGTTACAAGGAAGAAATTTTAAAGGAAATACCGGAAGTGGATGCATTGCTGGGGACCTCCAGCTTTGCTAAGATTGTAGAAGTGCTGAAGGAGATTACAGACGGCAAGCAGCATACTCACTTTGAGTCCCTGGAGGTTTTACCCAAAAGCAGCGGAAAGCGTATGCTTACCTCCGGAAGCTATTTTGCTTATCTTAAAATCGCCGAAGGCTGCGATAAACATTGTACTTATTGTATTATACCGCAGGTACGCGGGAATTACCGCAGCGTACCGATAGAGGAGCTTAAGCAGGAAGCAGGCTATCTTGCCGAGCAGGGAGTAAAGGAGTTAATTCTGGTAGCCCAGGAAACCACACTGTATGGAAAGGACCTTTACGGAGAGATTCGGTTGGCCGCTCTGCTCCATGAGCTGTGTAGCATACCGGGGATAGAATGGATCCGCATTCTCTATTGCTATCCAGAGGAGATCACGGACGAATTGATTGAAGCTATGAAGCAGGAGCCTAAGATTTGCCGTTATCTGGATATTCCAATCCAGCACGCCTCCGACCGTATCCTGAAGCTTATGGGACGCAGGACGAACAAAGCAGACCTGAAAAGAATCATTGGCAAGCTTCGAAACAATTTACCGGATATTGTTTTAAGAACCACTCTAATCACTGGTTTCCCGACTGAGACACAGGAAGAGCATGAAGAGCTGATGGAATTCGTCAAGGAAATGCGTTTCGAACGGCTGGGTGTGTTTACGTATTCCAAAGAGGATAATACGCCTGCAGCCAAGCTAAAACCGCAGATTCTGGCCAAAGTAAAAAAACAGAGGCAGAAGGAGATCATGAAGCTTCAGCAAAGCATCGTATTCGAACGGACAAATGGCTTAATCGGCCAGACCTATGAGGTTCTGATTGAAGGCCGGATTGCTGACGAGGAGCAGGTCTATATCGGCCGGACCTATATGGATGCTCCCCAGGTAGACGGTTTTCTGTTCTTAAATTCAGAAACAGAGTTAATCTCCGGCGATATTGTCCGGGTAAAGCTAACAGGAGCAAAAGGCTATGATCTGGTAGGCGAATTAGCGGAAGGGAGACAAAGTCGTGAATCTGCCGAATAAAATTACGCTGTTCCGAGTTTTCATGATACCGATATTTGTTGTGTTTATGCTGATTCCTGCTATTCCCGGCAGCAGGTATATTGCTGCGGCAATTTTTATTGTCGCCGCCCTTTCTGACCTGCTGGACGGTTATCTTGCCAGAAAGCATAATCTGGTAACAAATTTCGGCAAGTTTATGGATCCTCTTGCTGATAAGCTTCTGGTATCCAGCGCTTTAATCTGTCTGGTGGAATTAGGCTTACTGCCAGCCTGGATTGTAATCATTATCATCGCCAGGGAATTTATTATCAGCGGCTTCCGTCTGATTGCTTCCGATAACGGAATTGTCATTGCCGCAAGCTGGTGGGGCAAGGTTAAAACCGCAGTGCAGATGGTTATGAGCGTTATGTTAATCATTAATCTGGATATTGCCTTTATTAATATCCTGGAGCAGGTAGCAATCTATCTTGCCGCGGCTCTGACGGTAATATCCCTGATCGACTATATGATCAAGAATAAAAAGGTACTGAAGGAAAAATACTAAAATATCATGTCTGAAGACATGATGCCGCGCATTTATGCGTGTGCGCCAGAGCGAAGCGGAGTGCGCATTGGAGCGAGGTACCACATACCATATGCACTTGCATATGATATTATAAGTTCAGACGCATCGGGCACTATTACCATCACCGGACTTGATTTATCGGTGTCGGGATAGTGTCCTTTCAAAAATCAATTACACATCAGCTGGCAGCCGATGTGTAATTGACTTTATGGAGCCTGTTGAATGAACCCTCTATGCAGGGTAAACCGCTGTCATGACGGCGGTCATGATGAAACGGCGATAGGCTCCCAGAGCACGCCGCTCGTTGTTAAGGAGGTTACGGATATGACAGTTGAATTAATCAGTGTGGGAACAGAATTATTACTCGGCAACATTGTGAACACCAATGCAAATTGCTTATCCCAAAAATGTGCGGAGCTGGGCTTCTCCTTATATTATCAGGTAACAGTCGGGGATATTGAGGGAAGGCTTTGCGGCAGCATAAAAACCGCATTGGGTCGTTCGGATATCGTTATCCTGACCGGAGGTCTGGGACCGACACAGGATGATATGACAAAAGAAGCAGTGGCAAAGGTATTGGGACTTGAGCTTATTATGGATGAGGCCTCAAGACAGCATATTGAATCCTATTTCCGCTTTCGTTATCAGAAAGAGGTCAGTGCGGTAATTACTGAGAACAACTGGAAGCAGGCTTTAAAAATCGATGGTTGCATCGTGGTAGAAAACAACAACGGAACAGCACCGGGTTATATTGTGGAGATCGGAGAAAAGACGGTTATCCTGTTGCCGGGTCCTCCGGGCGAGATGCTGCCGATGTTTGAGAGTTCGATCTTTCCGTATCTACAGACAAAGCAGAATAAAATATTTGTATCCAGTATGGTGAAGATCTGCGGCATCGGAGAAAGCAAGGCAGAGACGGATATCCTTGACCTGATCGAGGCACAGACCAATCCGACCATTGCACCCTATGCCAAAAACGGAGAGGTGCATTTTCGTATTACTGCTGCGGCAGACCATCCGGAGGAGGCCAGGAAGATGATCCTTCCGGTGGTAGAGGAGCTTTACAGCCGCTTTGGCAATCATATTTATACCACCCGGGAAGAAGAAACTCTGGAGGAAGTCGTCGTTAAACTGCTGCAATCCAAAAGTGATACCGTAGCCACTGCAGAATCCTGCACCGGAGGAATGTTAACCGGGCGACTGGTGAATGTCTCCGGCGTATCAGAGGTATTAAAGGAAGGCTTCATTACCTACTCCAATGAAGCCAAGAGGAAATACCTCGGAGTCAGTGAAGAGACCCTAAGGGATTATGGAGCCGTTAGTGAAGAGACCGCGAGGGAGATGGTACTGGGGGCAGCCAGGACCGCCAAAGCGGATGCGGCTCTTGCAATTACCGGAATTGCCGGACCCGAGGGCGGAACCGCCGAGAAGCCGGTTGGCTTGGTTTATATCGCTGCTCTGGCAGGAGGACAGGTAACCGTGCAGGAGTTGAGGCTGAAAGGAAATCGGCAAAAAATCCGGGAAGCCAGTGTGATCAGCGCATTGGATTTACTGAGAAGATGCCTGCTTTCCGCAGATGGCAACCCGTTACAGTAACATTGGCTATTGTTAACAGATTTGGCATTAATTGCTATGCTTTTTTTATAAAATGTTCCATAATACCATAGAAATGACACAGTTGTGGGCTATTGTAAAGACAGTCAGAAACCAAACAGGCAAGCATCTGAAGTGTTGATATAATAGTTGGATGATGTACAGATTGTACAAACACAGATTGTACAGAAACAGATCGTGCGGATAAAAACTGTGGTTCAGCTTCATGATATCGGAGGTTATTA